>CAZNNV010000103.1:0-2580 GCA_964574515.1 uncultured Candidatus Saccharibacteria bacterium | reverse complement strand
GTATATTATAATCCTTCTGCTTGAATTAAAGAAGGTTTATAGTATGCTTTTACCTCCTACATCTTCTCTGGTGCAGAAATACCCATCAATGACAAAGTATTGGCTAAAACAATTTTAGTCGCTTTACATAAAGCCAAACGGGCTTGAGAGGTGGACTTATCAACTTCACCCCTCCCCTCGCTATCGCTCGGGGTCTCGAGTACTCGACACTCCTCATAAAACTTATGAAACTGACGGACGAGATCCAGGGCATATTGGGGCAAACGATGAACTTGGTAATCGTGAGCAATGTCTTCAATAGTTTCCGGTAAGCGGATGAGTTGTTTGATGAGGGCGAGTTCGGCGGGATGGGTTAATTTTTGAAACCCTTCGACTCGCTTCGCTTCGCTCAGGGAATAATCTTTATTTTCTGCTTTGCGCAGGATGGCGCAGATGCGGGCGTGGGCGTATTGGACATAATAGACCGGATTTTTTTCCGATTGTTCTTTCGCCAAATCCAAATCAAAATCCATATGCGTATCCGGCGAGCGAGTTAAAAAGAAAAATCGCGTCGCGTCTTTACCGACTTCATCAATTAAATCGTCAATGCTGATATAAGTGCCGGCGCGTTTAGACATTTTCATTTCCTCGCCGCCTTTGAGCACCCGCACGAACTGCGTCAAAATTATTTCTAATTTATTTTCATAGCCCAACGCTGTGAGCGCGCCTTTGAGCCGCCTGACCGCGCCGTGATGGTCCGCACCCCAAATATCAATTAATTTATCCGCACCTCCATCTAATCTTTTTTTATGGCCGGCAATGTCCGAACCGAAATAAGTTTTATCTCCGCCGGATTTAACAATCACTCTGTCCGCCTCGTCGCCGAATTCGCTGGCCTTAAACCACCAGGCGCCATCCTGCTCATAAATAACTCCCCTTTCTTTTAATAATTTCATCGCTTCATCAACTTGGCCGCTGGCCAATAAATCCTTTTCCGATAGCCAATTATCAAACTTAATGCCAAATTTGACCATTGAGGGCTTGATAATTTCCGCCAAAATAATTTCTACGCCCGCTTCACCGGCGCTTCTGACATCTTTGGTTTTTATGCGTTGCCGTAAATTTTCTATATATTCCCCATTGTACTGCGCCTCCTCATCACCTAAAATTGAATGGCCCAAAACCTCTACTTGGTGGCCGGCGTCATTAACATAATATTCTTTAGAGACTTGATAGCCGGCATATTTCAGCACATTGCCGAGTACGTCGCCCATTGGCCCGCCGCGCGCGTTGCCCACGTGTACCGGCCCGGTCGGATTAGCGGAAACAAAATCAATGCTGATTTTTTGGCCTTGGCCTAAATCAAGCTCGCCGTATTTTTCACCCATGGTTAAAATTTCCGCTATCTGCCCGTGCAAATATTCCGGCGCTAAAGTAAAATTGATAAAACCGGGCTTCACGGCTTCAATTTTAACGAAAATATCGCCGGTTTTTATTTTTTGCGCTAAGTCTTGCGCCAATTCCAGCGGATCTTGGCCGCTTTTTTTCGCCTGTTTCAGCGCCCAGTTGGTCGCGTAGTCGCCAAATCGGCTATCGGCGCAATAGCCGATTTCCGCCTCTCCCGCACCCAATATTTTCTTGATTTCCTGCCTGATATTCATTATCTTTAGTTTATCGTAAAAAAATGCTAAAGTAAACTTATGGAATATGCTTTTAACCGCAAAGCCCTTTTTGACTATGAAATCCTGGAAAAATTTGAAGCCGGGCTGGTTTTGGCTGGTTATGAGGTCAAATCCATCCGCGCCGGACGCCTGTCTTTAGCCGGCGCTTATGTTGTGCTGCACGGCGAAGAAACCTATCTTTTAAACGCCAATTTACCGCCCTATCAGGCCAAAAATACGCCTCCTGGCTATGAACCCAGCCGCAGCCGCAAACTCCTTCTGCATAAGAAAGAAATCACCTCACTCATCGGTCAAACCAAGCAAAAAGGGTTGACTTTAGTGCCTTTAAGAGTATATAATAAATCAGGTAAAATTAAGCTGGAATTCTTTTTAGCCCGTGGCAAGAAAGCTCATGATAAGCGGGAAAAAATAAAACAGCGCCAATTCCAGCGGGAAAAGGACCGAGTGTTAAAGGGAGAACATTAAAAATTGGCTCGCCATCCTAAGTTTCATTGCGCGAAATTTAGGATGGGAGCGAATTGCTTCGACGGTTAATTCTTTTAAAATATGCGGGCCGAGTTCGCTATAATCTCGTTAAACTTATACGCAAACAAAATAAGTGCCAACTTATTTTCAAAAGTAAAAGCGGCTTTTACGCCGACTTTTGCTCCGGTTTTAGCTTAATTGCCGAAACCCATCCGTCCGGCTGATTCTCAATAGGCCGATTGCGGGTGTTATCTTTTTGAGATCGGCGGTTTTTTGTCCGGGAGAAACCGTTTAAAAAACACCAGATAGGAATTAAAATATTTAGCTTAATTTTAAGTTTTAATTCCGAATCAAAAAAATTAAGATAAGCCCGTAGATTTATTTTAAAAATATTTTCTGGACGGGAGTTCATTACTCCCCGCTTCCACCCCATTAGAAATTATTGAATACTTTC
>CAZNNV010000102.1:2194-2591 GCA_964574515.1 uncultured Candidatus Saccharibacteria bacterium | reverse complement strand
GTACACGATTTCCGGTTTGTCTGGCGGGTAACTGGTCTCGAATTCGTTTTCACACTGCCCCGCGTGCCCGTGGTCGACGGTCGTTTTTGGCGAACCGGCCAAACAGCACATACATCGGCGATGCCAGAGCTTGAATGGATTTCTGCGTTTTACCCTATTGGCATGCCGGCAATAAAAACACCTTCGCGGAATCGGAATCTTCATTTTCCGGTAGAAGTTGAGCTCGTTTTGCACGATTTTATAATTCCTTTTGCACTCTATGCAAACTAAAATTTCATCCAAGATCGAGTCATCAACATCATTAATGCTCTCTGGAATTTCTTCCGGTTTCAGGGTTTCCTTCCCTGTCGTGCGCTGAATTTTGTCCTGCCAATTATACCCTCTCTTGAACGCCTCT
>CAZNNV010000102.1:0-2184 GCA_964574515.1 uncultured Candidatus Saccharibacteria bacterium | reverse complement strand
CATTTTATTCATCTGCTCAATAATTTTCAGCACCAGTTTTTCGTATTCTTCTTTCGTATATTGCCTGTTAAAAATGCAATAATTCGCATTACGAAGACCGACACAACCAAAACAATGCTTGCAGTTATGACAATGTTGAGTGTATCGTATATCTTGGCTTTTCACCGAAAAAAGCGCGAAGAGATTCAGTTGAGAGTGGTCGGCAGTCATACATTCATAACATTCTGACGAACCGCCGGTCAAAGAAAGATCTGAGCAATCCTTGATCGGATCTCCAGCCCCTCCGGAAAATTCGCAATATCTGCAGTTTTCGGCATTTTTTGTTACAAAGCAACTTTTAACATTTTTGGAATATGAAACAACATCGCCAATAACATTGGCAGCGTTATGAAAATTGTCAACATATCTGCGTGGATATTTTAAAATAAGATCTTTATATTCTTTTATGGCTTTTTCCATGCCAGAAAAAGTATCTAATCGGTAATCACTTAATATTTTTTCATATTCTTCTTTTGAGTACTGTTTATTTTTAAAACAAAATTTCTTATCACGAAGTCCGGCGCATAACAAACAATTTGAGCAATTCCAGCAGTCATATATAAATTGAGAATCAATTAGATTTAAACAATACTGCGCATATTTAACCTGGTATGATAAACTGGTAGTAATACACTCATAGAGTTTTTCACTTTTTGATCTAATATTCATAGAGTCCACCATATCTCTGCCAGCCAAAATGTAAAAGCTGTACATTATATTTTCTGTATGCCATCCGGAAAAACACATATAGCAATTCTTGGAAAACCACCAGTCGTGCGTGTATTCGCAATTCAAGCTGGCAATACCGTCGTCGTTTACGACGGACATATGCGGAACTTTTTGTATAAGCTCTCTGAATTGGGTAAAAAATGGTTTGGAAAAATCATAATCTACTCCAAAACTTTTCGCATCCCATTTATCGCTCCACCAGCATTTGTTGCAATAAATAGTCAGCTTTGAGTCCAGCGAATATATTGAAATAACTCCCTTCCCGCATATTTCGCATTTGCGGTTATAAAGGGATATATTATTCCTCCAGGCCCAGCGCCTCTGCCGGCGGCACTCCGGACAAAACGTCGGCGGAGGAACTTTAATTTTCTCGTAAAAACCAAAATCATCCGGTTCTATCGTAAATTCCTTTTTACAATTTTGGCATATTCTGTTTTCTTGGTCATTGGTCATTGGGATTTGGTTATTGATTAGTCATTAAAAATTAGAAATTCGTCATTTTCAATTCCCTGCCCCGTAGCAAGCTCTGCTTTGCTTCGGGGTGGCAGATTTTATCTTGCGTCTCCATTTAATGTAAAGTATAGCACTTATTTTTTTGATTAAAATCCACCCATATGCTATTGTTTTTTAAATGGCTTTTAAACAAATATTTCCGAAAATTTTACTGTTTTTGGCAATCGGCGCGCTGATTGCTTTTTCGTCACTCTCGGCGCTCAAAAAGCAGAAAGAAAACGAGCTGGCTTATCAAAAACTTCTCCAAACGGAAGAAAAAAATTATCTGATTGGAAAATTCGAACCGGCGGAACGGGAAGATTTTATTCATATTCCGATCAAATACACGATCGGCGAAAACGGCAAATATTTGCGCCGAGAAACTTGGGACGCTTTTTTAAAAATGCGTGACCGCGCAGAACAAGACGGCATAAGATTGAGAATTGCCTCGGCTACCCGGAACTTTGACTACCAAAAAAATATTTGGGAAACCAAATGGAAAAATTTTTCAGCCAATACCCCCGACGGGCTAGAAAGATTCAAAAAAATATTGGAATGGAGCTCGGTGCCCGGCACTTCCCGGCATCACTGGGGCACGGATATAGATATCAACAGCGCCACCCCGGAATATTTTGAAAGCGAAAAAGGCATCAGAGAATATATTTGGCTGGTCCAAAACGCCCCGTCTTTCAGTTTCTGCCAACCCTATAACTTAAAAAACGGCGGGAGGCCGATGGGCTACAACGAGGAAAGATGGCACTGGTCTTACCTGCCCATTGCTCGGGGCCTTACGGAAGAGTATAAAAATTTAATTAAAAAAGGAGACATAAAGGGATTTTTAGGGGATAGATACGTGTCGGAGCTGGACCTGATAAACAATTATGTGCTTAGCATCAATCCAGAGTGCCTCTAGTTATTTATTAG
>CAZNNV010000101.1:0-2604 GCA_964574515.1 uncultured Candidatus Saccharibacteria bacterium | reverse complement strand
TCAGGGAGAAATTAAATCATTGGCCGATAGCATCGATTTGGACAAGATGTTAGAGCTTTTAAAGAAGGAAAAGATTGTGCCGGCTAAAGCCAATTGGGACGATATTGATTTTTATAAGCCAAAAGCAACGCCTGATTGTCCTGATGGCTATAAAGGCCGTCTTGGCATCCATGAAATTTTAGAAATGTCGGAAACTATAAAAGAAATGGTTTTAAAACGCGCGACGGATGACCAAATAACCGCTCAGGCTAAGCAAGAGGGGATGATAACGATGTTAGAAGACGGATTTGTCAAAGCGGTAAAGGGTTTGACCACTATTGAAGAAATTTTACGGGTAACCAAAGAATAAGTCAGACAACGTGTAATACAAAATATATAACAGAATTTAGTTTTTCTCTAGTGTTTTTTTGTTATATGTTTTTGGAGGGTTATGCCAAATTTTTTCTATTCGGCAAAAAATTTAGCCGGTGAGACTAAGGCTGGTTCGCGGGAGGCGGCATCTGAGGCGGATTTAGCCCGGACTTTGCGCGAGCAAGGTTTAGTTTTAACTTCGGTCAAAAAGATTGAGGAGTCAGCCAAAAAAAATAATTTTTTGGCTGATTTTATTTCTAATTTTGGCGGCGTCCCGCTAGCCGAAAAAATGCTTTTTGCCAGGCATTTAGCGGTGATGATTGGTGCCGGGCTTTCTTTAAATCGCGCTTTGGACATTTTAGCGTTGCAAACTAATAGTAAAAAATTAACTAAGGTTTTACGGATAATTTCAGAAGATATTAATAAGGGTCAAACTTTCAGTGATTCTTTGGCTAAATACCCGACTATTTTTTCTGGCCTTTTTGTCAGCATGGTCCGTGTTGGCGAAACTGGCGGCAATTTGGAAGAAATTTTAAAGCTATTGGCTGAACAGATGAAAAAAGACCACACTTTGCGTTCCAGCGTCAGAAGCGCCATGATTTATCCCTCGGTAATTTTGGTGGCGATGATTGGCATCGGTATTACGATGATGATTGTCGTGGTGCCAAAATTAAGTTCAATTTTTAGCGATATGAAAATGGAGTTGCCTTATAGTACGCGCCTGATTATCTTTATCAGCAATTTTTTAAGCCAGCACATTTTTATCAGCGCTATTATTATTATTTTCATTGGCGCTTCTTTTCCGTTCGCCGCCAGAAACAAGAATATTAAAAAAATTATTGACGCAATTATTTTAAAATTGCCAGTTTTCTCCGATATCAGTAAAAAAATAAATTCGGCGCGGTTTGCCCGGACTCTCGGTTCTTTAATTGAAGGCGGCATTCCTATCGTCAGGGGGTTACAAATTGTTTCTGAAACCCTAACTAATTATTATTTTCGCGTTTCCCTTGCCAACGCGGCTGAAGAAATTCAGAAAGGCAAAACCCTGAGTAAAATTTTAAAAGATTATCCTCATCTTTATCCGCCTTTGGTTGAGCAGATGATTGGCGTGGGGGAGGAGACAGGAACGACGGGTGATATTTTAAAGCGATTAGCGGAATTTTATGAAGAAGAAGTGACCAATCTAACTAAAGGATTGGCTTCGGTGATTGAGCCGATTCTGATGATTATTATCGGCGCGGCAGTCGGTTTTTTTGCTATTTCGATGTTGCAGCCAATGTATTCAATGATGGAAGGGCTGTAGAGGATTGGTTCGCCATAAATTTTAGGGAGAAAATAAAATATTATGAATAAATCCGGTTTTACCCTCATTGAGCTTGTCGCTGTCATTGTTATTTTTGTTATTTTAGGGGCGGCGGCGATTTTTGGCTTGAGGCTTTTTCAAAATAAAAACAGGGTTGATGCGGCGGCGCAAGAAATAGTCGCGGCATTGCGTTTAGCGCAAAACAAGACCCTAGCTTCAGAGGGCAATTCCAGCTATGGCGTGCATTTCGAAAGTGACCGGTTTATACTTTTTTCGGGGACTAGTTATATTGCCGGCGCGCCCGGCAATAGCGAACATCTTTTAGATTCTTGGTTGGTTATTTCCGGCATTAATTTAAACAGCAGCGGAATAACGGCAGTGGTTTTTGAGCGGCTAACCGGCAATACCGCTAATGCCGGTTCCATCACCGTCAGCTTGGCAAATGACGCTTTGGAATACGAAACAATTTATATCGATGGTTCTGGCGTCATTAACCTGCAGGCTGGCGGCGCCAGCGACAGCGACCGGCTGAAAGATTCCCGCCATGTTCATGTCATTTATAGCCAAGACACGCAAAGCGCGGCTAATTTGGTTTTGAATTTTATTGACGATGCCTTTAGCCAAAATATCAATTATCAAGCATATTTAAATCCGACTAAAACGGAATTTTCTTGGCAAGAAGACATAACTGTGGCCGGTGTTGTCCAGCAGCTGTCAATTCATAGCCATTGGCTGACCCCGACTTCCACGACATTTTGTATCCATCGCGATCGGCGCTATAACGATAAAGCATTACAGATAAATTTAGACGGGCAGAATATAATTAATTATACTGCAACTGGCACGACGACGCCGGGAACTTCAGTTTGGGCGGGCGAACCAGAAGCCCAATAAAAAATAAGATTTAAATTTGGCGGGTAAAAAATCAATCTTTTGGCGCCAAGAGGCGG
>CAZNNV010000100.1:0-2630 GCA_964574515.1 uncultured Candidatus Saccharibacteria bacterium | reverse complement strand
TGGATCTTGCTTTGGGCGTCGGCGGGATACCGCGGGGGAGAGTCGTGGAAGTATACGGCCCGGAGAGTTCGGGCAAAACAACGCTTTGTCTGCATATCGTGGCTGAAGCCCAAAAGATGGGCGGCGTGGCAGCGTATATAGACGCGGAACACGCGCTTGATCCCGATTACGCCAAAAAGATAGGGGTCAAAATCGAGGATCTTCTGATTTCCCAGCCCGACACCGGAGAGCAGGCTCTGGATATATTAGAAAGTTTGGTTAAGTCCAGCAGTATCGACGTTGTCGTTATTGACTCCGTGGCGGCTTTGACGCCAAGGGCGGAAATTGAAGGGGAAATGGATCAGCAGCACATTGGATTGCAGGCGCGCCTCATGAGCCATGCCTTGCGAAAATTAACAGCGATTGTGGCCAAGAGTAATACCACAATTTTATTTATCAACCAAATTCGGATGAAAATTGGTGTGATGTTTGGCAATCCGGAAGAAACGCCGGGCGGCAAAGCTTTAAAATTTTTCAGCTCTGTGCGGCTGGAGGTGCGGAGGAGCGCGCAAATTAAGCAGGGTGAAAATATTATCGGCAACCGGGTGAAAGCCAAAGTCGTGAAAAATAAAGTGGCGGCGCCATTTCGCACCGCCGAGTTTGATATTATGTATAACGAAGGTATTTCCTATGAAGGCGACGTGATTAATACGGCGATTAAATACGCTTTGGTCTCTAAATCCGGTTCTTGGATTATCTATAATGACCAGAAATTAGGCCAAGGCATGGAAGCAGCCAAGAAATTTTTGAGAGAAAACCCGAAAATTACCACCGAACTGGCAAAATTAGTCAAAGCGAAGGCGGGCGAGGAGCAGATATAGATTTTACATAAAAAATGATAGTTTTTTAAAAACTTAAGAAGGGAGAAAAAAAGTGAACCTAATTTTTAGTCTCGGGCTTATTTGTGGTGGGGCGGTAATCTTACTTTTACTTATTTTAAAGAAAACTTATGCCTTCAGGAGGTGGCTGCTTTCTAAAGAAGAGAATGAACTTCTAGTTTTTCTGGCGAACCAGCCGTTTTATGTCGCCGATTCATCTAAGTTTGCATTATCTTTTATGGCTTCGGAGCACAGAAAGATAATTAAAGATATTTTGGCGGTTTTGCGGCTTTTTGGTGCCGAGATAAAAGAGGAGGACGATGAGTCAGCGTGGAAATTAGCGCTGCTTTACAGTCCATTTCGGGGCTGTAATTTTTTAAGATTAAGTGATTTTGATGGCCGAGAAGTGAAAAGTATTGAAAACCCCAGTGATGCCTTTCAATTTATGCAAATTATTTCTGAGGCCATAGGGGAGCGGGAAAAAGAAATAACAGCCCAGGCGCGGCCGGACGTTATTGTCTCTATATTTCCGCGGCGCGGCTGAGCGTCAAAAAAACCGGTCTCGGGTGAGGCCGCATAGGAAAAAGGAGCGAGAATATGAAAACAATAGTAAATGTTCTGTTAGTCGCGGGTTTCATTTCTATTCTCGCGGCCATGTTTATTGGCATTTTTCTTTTTATTATAGAAAATGCCGCCAGGGAGTTTCTTTATATTTTAAAATCTTAAAACAGAAAGGAGGTTCTATGGCCCATCTGTTTTATAAACAGGGTTGGCCGATGGGATTTTTGGTGGCGGGACGCAGGTTTATAGGCGTCCCGCTGAACGATAAAAATAACCATGGTAAAAAAGGAGGACCCATCACCGCTACGGCTGTATCTCGCTTTTATGAAAAAGGCGAATTGCTTCAAATTTCAGCGGACGGTTCACCGGAGGAAGAGGATAAATAATAAAAATGTTTTTTGCATTATTAACAAAATACTCGTTTAGGTAGGTATTAAAAACCAAACAAACGGGTATTTTTTTTATTTTGAATTAAATAACAAGCCTGCTATGCCGGCGGTTTTCGTTTGTAAAAACCCCGATCAAAAGATCGGGGTTGATTTCTATTGTGGTTGCATTAGTCGTTAATTATTAAATTTAAAACTTTTAATTATTGTATCAACTATCTCTCGTTGATTATCTTTTACCTCAATTGAATTCCATGATAATTCGTAGATTTTTTTATTCTTAATGAAATAAGTGCTGGTATTCTTATATTTATCTTCACTTATATATCCTGATTCCAATGATTGCTCGGGAGTTTTTAAAACATCAATATATTGAGTTGCGCTTTCTCCGTTTATATTTATATTTTGTTGGGTGGAATTTATTATAGTTGGTTGTTTTTTGTTCTGATTTCTCCAATCTTCAAGAGAAAGATTTAACGGATTCTCATAAACAATTAAAAAAACGGAAAGTCCAGGATGGGCATCTGTATTCAATAAAATTTTATTAGCCGAAAGTATAATTTTATTTTTTTGAATAGTCGTCGTATGCCAATCTTTTGGATACTGAATCCTAAATTTATAATCATTGTTATTATAAATCAGCCAATCAGAATAAACGTTTTTTTCAATATTATGTTCTTGGACTAAATTATTATTTTCTGTCTGATATATAGTTTTATTTATGTCTCTATCTCTTCTCCATATAAAATAAGCTGTTGAAAAAAGAATCAATAAGCCCAAAAATACCAAAGATAATCTTTTTTTTGGTTTCACTTTATTGGAATAA
>CAZNNV010000099.1:0-2665 GCA_964574515.1 uncultured Candidatus Saccharibacteria bacterium | reverse complement strand
TGATGATTTGGGCGCTCAAAAATTAGCCAAAGATGTCGCTAAAAAAATTCAGGACGAATTGAAATACCCGGGCGAGATCAAGGTAAATGTCATCAGAGAAAGCCGAGTAGTGGAGTACGCCCGTTAAAGTTTCTAATCACTAATTAGAAAAACATACAGAGACCCGTTCTCTGTATGTTTTTTATACACGATTAGAACCTACCGGGGTAATCTATACGGACATATTGCACTTTTTCGGATAGTCTGAGGGCATATGAAAACTATGCCCAAATCAACAAAAGAAGAAAAATTTAGATGGATAAAACCAATTTTGGACAAGGAAATATCAATCAAGAATATGGTCAAGGTTTGTCCCTTCTCGGAGCGGTCGCTAAAATACTGGCTGGCTGACTACGGGAAGCTTGGCATTGACGGATTGGAAAACAGATCAAGGAGGCCAAAAACTAATCCGAATGAAACGCCGATACGAACCAAGGAAAAAATCATTGAACTGCGAAATGACAAAAAACAATGCGCGTTAAAAATTATGTGGGATTTGCAGGATGAAGGAATCAATGTTCATTTCCAGACAATCCAAAAGATAATCAAGGCTGAAGGATTAACTCGGAAATATCGTTCAAGGAAAATTAAACCAGCATATGCCAGTAGAAAATGGCTGCCGGGCGAGATGGTAGAAATAGATGTAAAATGGGTTCCTGACAGGATAAATGGAGACAGATACTACCAATTCACCGCTATTGATTGTTCGTCGAGGTGGAGATATCTGAATGCTTATCCCTTTTGTTCTAATTTCTACGCAGTTAAATTTTTAAAAGAATTAACGGCTGTTGCTCCGTTTAAGATTAAAGCAATAAAAACAGACAATGCATCAATCTTCACCAACCGGTACGAACCGCACGCGCTATCGTCGGATGCGCTGCCAAGACTTCATGATTTCGATGTGATGTGCAATAATATGGATATTAAACACTATCTGATTGACCCGGGTAAGCCGGCGCAGAACGGCAAAGTGGAACGCTCGCATAGGACAGACCAACAGAAATTCTATGACGAATCAGCCTTTCAATCATTTGAAGAATTAAGATATAAGTTAAGGTTGTGGAATATGTATTACAACGATATTAAACACTGCTCGCTCGGAGGCAAAACTCCCAACCAAGCTCTCGGATTATCTTAATCTGAGTGCAATATGTCCGTATCTAAAACATTTTAACTTATGGTATATTATGAAAAGCGCATTCATGATTGAAAAATATGTCCCCCAGCGCTGTATTTGAAAAATTAAAGGAGATTCGCCGTGGAAAATAAAACTGTTGATAAAACGAAAAGATGGCTCGATTTTTCGGACTCGTGGAAATCAGCCGGCGGGAAAGATAGCCCCAGCCCTGTTTACATAAATCTTCTTGAGCGGTACAGCGAGACGCATCGGCATTATCACGATCTCTCTCACGTAAATCACTGCCTTGATGAATTAAAGACGGCCGAACATTTAGCTGTAAACTCGATGGCCGTTAAAATGGCAATCTGGTTTCATGACGCAGTATGCGATCCTTCAGCTAAGGATAACGAGGAAAAAAGCGCAGAACTCGCAAAAACTATTTTGAAAAAAGCGTCTCTCTCTGCCGAATTCACGAAACTGGCAGTAAATCTTATTCTGGCGACAAAGCACAGTGTGCCACCGACCGATCCGGACGAAAAACTCATTACTGACATTGATCTGTCTTCTCTCGGAGCGCCGAATGAAATATTTGACGAAAATGGGCAACAAATCCGCAAAGAATACGGATGGGTACCGGAAGAATTATATAGAGCCGGCAGGTCGACGTTCTTGAAAACCCTTCTTAATCGTCCGGCAATCTTTTCAACGCAGTTCTTTTATGATAAATACGAAGCGCAGGCGCGCAAAAATATCACCCGCGCCATCGCTCAACTATCCAAATAAAAATAATACACCTCGCCGAAGCGGGGTGTATTTATTTTTAATATATGAATCTTTCTTTTATTTTCAAAAGAGCAGAGATCGTCGTGCCGATGTCTATCGCCAAGCCGGCTCTGCCCGATATTTTCTGAAAATTTCCGGCTATGTGAATCTTCCTGTCAAAAGACGCAGCAAAACTTTGTGGAGAAAGAATAATCTCCCGCAATTTTTGCAGAACAATCTCTCCCTGGAAAATATCGCCGTTTATCCTCACTACCGGTGGCCCGAAACGATTCCCGCAATTTTTCGAACAAGCTGTTTTTATAATTTTAAAAGAACCGTCCAGATTATTCAGCTCGGCTTTTATCCTATCGGCAAACACCGCGCAATTCGGCCCCGCGCATACCTCAATCAGATTTTCCATCGCAAACCCCCTGTCGGTTAATAACTAAAGCTACATTAAATTTCAAAAAATATCAAGAAACAAAAAGCCCGGCTCCTTAGAGCTGGGCTTTATAATTATTTTTATTTAGAATCTTTTGACTTGGTAAGTTTTTTTTGCAATTTTTTCTTTTCGCGCACTGCGATTTGTTTGACTAAACTAGCGCTCATTGAAATAAACCTTTTCAACGTCGCCATCTTAGATCCCCTGGCGAACATTCTACTCAATACCTCGCCACCCATTTCAATGGTGGTCTTGACGCCGTGAGCATCAAAAAACTCCAGCGATTGAACCCAATGAACTAC
>CAZNNV010000098.1:0-2667 GCA_964574515.1 uncultured Candidatus Saccharibacteria bacterium | reverse complement strand
TACCTAAAAATTCATAAAAGGCTGTGTCGGCCTCCTGGGTTTTTTTGAGCAACGCCACCGCCACCATTTGCGCGTCAGCCTTATCCGGCGCAATATCCAATTCGGTCATCTTGCGGTTAACCATTAAATCATTTTCAGCTATAATCTTTTCCGCGATGCCTGTCTTGCCGGTTAACCGCTCCATATCGTTAAATAACTTCTCCAAGACATTTTCCGGCGTTCTTAAAAGACGAGCTATCTTTTGAATATGGTCCATAATATTTATATTATTTATAGATTTTAATTAATTACTTTTACTTTTTCCCATTGCCCCCATTCCCCTTTTTTCAATAAGCCGTTTTTAGCGCCGAGCTGCTGGATGGTAGCGGTGGCATTAGCCGTGCCTAATTGGATCGCTTCAGAAATTGTGCCACCACGGACGATAACCGAAGCAAAACCAGAACCGAAAGCGTCGCCAGAGCCAGTCCGATCGACATAGCCGGATTCAGGAATGCCGGCGCGATAAATAATTTTACCATCCGAGACCGCCACGCCTTCCTTGCCTTTACTCATCACGGCAATACCCGGCACCAACTCGTCAAATTTTTTAAACAAAGCCTCTTCATTTTTATAATCAACGCCGGTTATTTGGCAGGCTTCCTCCTGGTTAACCAATAAAATATCGATTTTGTTTAATAAATTTTTTAATGCCGGCAAATCATTAGTCAGCTGGTCATGGCCGGGATTAACCGCTAATTTAATTTTATGCTCAGCGGCAAAATTAATCAGCGGCGCAAAAACTTTCGAAGCGGCGCCCGATAAGCCAGAAATATAAAACCACCGGGCTTTTTTTATTTTCTGCCAATTGATATCTGCCTCGCTTAATTGGTGGCAAGCACCCTCATAAACCAAAATACTGCGATCACCATCAGGCGCCGAAAGAATAATTGATTGTGAAGTCTTATATTGCGCGCTTTTTTTGATAAATTTTATTCCCGCGCCTAATTTTTTCATTTCGGCAATGATCGCCTCGCCATTTTCATCGCCGCCAACCAAACCGGCATAGGCGGTTTTAAGGCCCTGCAACGCGAAAGTTGCGGCCGCGTTGGTGCCGCCGCCGCCGGACGCAAAAATCAAATCTTCTAAATAAACTTTGGCGCCGGCGCCCACCGCCAAACCCTTGCCGTTGACGAAATCGCCGCAATTAATAATTTTAAAATCACGGCTCCGCGCGAATATATCGCGTGTCGCCGAACCAAAAGTGATAATATCGAGCATGCTCGATATTATCATCCCGAGAAGAGAAGCGACGAAGAATTTCATCTAAAAAGAAAAAATTATTCGTCTAGCTACACGGCCTCAGAATGACAAATTAATTTATTATATTTTTTATAACGCCTCCAATATCTGTTTCTTAATTCCCTCCTTATCAAAATCAGCTAATTTATAAACCTCCGCCGGCGGACCGGATTTCAAAAATCTATCTATTTCAATCGTCCGCTTTTCATAATCCGCTGGTAAAATAAACCGGTCTAAAAACCCCGACCAGCCATTATGGAGTGTAATAACATATTGCCGCTCTTCGTCAGACAAAATATCCTGCGCTTTAGCCGGATTATTACGCCGAAATTCTTCAAATAGCTCCGGCGAAGTCACAGCAATAATTTTTATATCCAAACCCTGTTCTAAATCCGGCAAAATTTCCAGCGTGTTCGCCATCACCTGTCCGCCGCAAATCGCCAACACTTTTTTATTCTTACCATTATTAGCAAAGGGCTTAAAAACATAGGCGCCATTTATCGCCTCTATCGCCGGCGCCGGCGTAAAATCACCATAAGCGCCAGCGGTTCGCTTGAAAACCGGCGTATTCGGCCTCATCACCGAAAAAGCGACCGGCTCGCCTTTGGCCATCGCATAAAAAAGCATTTCAATCGCTTCATTAGCATCCAATGGCTTATAAACCTTAATGCCCGGATAAGCATCATAAAGCGACATCCAAAACATCCCCTGATGCGTCGGCCCGTCTTCGCCGGTCTCCGGGCCGTCGTGGGCCGCCAGCATAATAAAAAATCCCTTTCGTGCCGGATTAACCGCGTTGCTAATAACAGCCATGCGCACCGAATTCGCCATAATGGAAGTAAAAACGCCATAAGTGGAAAAAACGCTCATCGCTTGATAGCCGCCAGGCAGAATGTCCTGCGTCATAGACGTTGACATCATCGCCATATTTTGTTCGGCAATGCCAAAACGAAAACCGCGGCCTAGCGGATTTTGCGGACCAATAATGCCGTAAACATTTTCTGCCGCTACGGTTAAAATTGATTTGGCCAAATCGCCGGAGCCGACATAAAAAAATGCCGTTTGCCCCATCAGCCACTTGAAAAAAGCTTCAGTCGCCTTGCGAATCGCCACCGGCTCGCCTTCTTTAAAAACTAATTCCGGCGGCAGAACTTCCGGCCGCCTGATAGATTTATAATCAACGATTGGCCGGCCTAATAAAGCCACCTTTAATTCTTCTTCCAGCTCTTTTTCCGGCTTGATTAGATTTTTATCCGCCGCTAAACGTTCAACTAGGTAGGCCGCACTGTCATCAGCCAAACAAGAAATTACCGCTTCAATATCTTTTTGTGATTTTAAATAATATCTTTTAAATGCTATCTGTCTCTCCAAGGACGAGATTTTTATTTT
>CAZNNV010000097.1:0-2743 GCA_964574515.1 uncultured Candidatus Saccharibacteria bacterium | reverse complement strand
GTTACGATCAGCTCGAGCGATGAGGAAAAAGTAATCACGGCCGAGGGGGTCGCGGCAGGAACGCACCGCTCGCTTCAAGCGAAACTCCGCGAAAATACCGTGGGCGCCAGTTTTTTCTACGGCGTCCAGGTGGGAGACGGGGGGCTGGTTATGAGTAATAATAGCGGGGTGATCGGCAGTGTTTATTCTAACGGTTCAGTTCAAGGCGGAAACGGCGCCGTCATTAGCGGTGACGTCTTTGTAGCCAGCACGGCGACAAATAGCGATCAGCAAAGCGAAATCGTTAACAGTGATTTTATTTTTGGCCAAGCCAGCCCGGCTATTGATGCCGCCCAATCTTTTACTCCATCAATAAGCGATCGCCTCAATAAGATTAGTCTATACCTTAAAAAGACTGGCGTGCCGGGCAATAAAACGGTTCGAATTTTAACCGATAACGGCGGCAGCCCTTCAAAAAATTTAGTTGCTCCGGGTGCCTATGGCACGCTTAATGACGGCCAAGTCAGCCAAAGTAATTATGGCTGGATTGATATTACTTTTAACACGCCGCCTAACCTGATTGCCGGGGTTAAGTACTGGATTGTTATAGACAGTTCAATAAACAGCAGCAACTATTTTTATTGGGGTAATGATGCCGGCGATACTTATGCCGGCGGTACCGGCAAATACAGTTATAACTGGAATGCCGCTTCACCCAGCTGGCTGGCTGTTAACGGTGATTTGGCTTTTCGCGCTTATTTGGGTGGCACGATTAATTCTTTAAATACTTTGGCTGTTGGCGGCCACGCTCATGCTAATACCATTAATAGCTGTTCTATAACCGGTGATGCTTATTATCAAACGATTATTAATTCTTCTGTCGGCGGTAATTATTATCCGAATAGTCCGGACCCAGCAATGGAAAATATGCCGGTATCCCAAAGCAATATTGATGATTGGAAAAGCGACGCGACAGCCGGCGGCGTCATTAACGGCAATTATATTTTAACTAACGGCGCAATTTCTTCTTTGGGGCCAAGAAAAATAATCGGCAATCTGGAAGTTTCTAACAATGCTGATTTAACAATCACTGGGACAATTTATGTGACTGGCGCTATCAATATTTTTAATGGCGCCAAGCTTCGCCTTGGTTCTAATTATGGCCTTACAAGCGGCATAATTTTAACCGACGGATTAATAGATGTCAGTAATAACGCGATTTTTTACGGCAATGGCATTGGCACTTATTTGATGTTTCTTTCTACAAAATCCGGCGCGGCGATTAACGTGGCCAATAACGCTAATACGGTTATTTTTTATGCCTCGGAGGGCACAGTTAGTATTAATAATAACGCTATTTTGAAAGAGGTGACAGCTTATCAGATTTCTCTATTAAACGGCGCGCAGGTTGTTTATGAATCAGGTTTGGCTTCGGCTAAATTTTCTTCTGGGGCCGGGGCCGGCTGGGCGATTGAAAGCTGGGAGGAGGCCTTATAACAGCCATTAAAAATTACTGATTAAATTTTTTTTGTGGTAAAATAAAAAATAGTAAACTTTAAAATGGGATGTGTTGTTTTATCAGTTGAAACAAATATATGTTTGAATTTATTCAGCCAAAAATTTCCGGCTTCGGCATTGATTTGAGCGATTTGTCTATTAAAATGGTTGACCTTAAAAAAGAGAAGGAGGGTTTTTCGGTAGCGAGCTTTGGCCGGACAGAAATTCCGGAGGGTTTAATTGAGGGCGGGGATATAAAAAAAGAAGACGAGCTAATTGAAATTATCAAAAAGGCCGTCAGGGAAACAAGCAAGGGAAAAATTAAAAATAAATATTGCGTGGCTTCGCTGCCGGAAACTGAATCTTTTGTCCGGATGGTCAAATTGCCGCCAATGAAAGAAGAGGAGGTCGCCGAAGCTATCAAATGGGAATTGGAGGCGCAAATTCCGCTGTCTTTAGAAGAAATTTATTATGACTGGCAGATTATCAAGCCTTTGTCCGGTTTGGTCGTTAATCAGTCAATAACGGAAGCCCGCCAGCCAAAAAATTTGGATATTTTAATTGGCGTTTTGCCTAAAAAAACTATTGATCCTTATTTAGCGGTTTTTAAAAAAGCCGGCCTTCATCCGTTTGTTTTTGAAATTGAGTCAATCGCTACAACCCGCGCTTTAATAAAAAACGGTTTTTCACCGGCACCCGTTTTAATAGTTGATTTTGGCGCTAAGCGGACCGGCGTTTTGATTTTTTATGGGCAGGCAATTTATTTTACTTCCAGTTTATCAATTTCTAATAAATCCCTTATTTCTAGATTGGCTGAAGATTTGGGGATAAGCCCGGCTAAGGCCAAGCAGATAAAAATGAAAGTCGGCCTGGATTTAAAGAGGCCTAAAAGCCCGGTTTTTAAATCCTTGAAACCGCCATTGTTGGAAATGACCTGTAAAATAAAAAATTTTATTGATTAATTTCAGGATAATATTTTAAAAAATCAAGAGCAAAATTAAAATTTTCTATTTTGATGAGTATCATAATAATTAATTATATCTTTTTTATAAACATTTTTTTCTTCAAATATATACCGTATTGGGCTTCTGCCAATATTCATAATTTTTGTAATTTTAAATTCACAAATTCCGGCATTCTTTAATTCAAGTATTTTATTTCTTTTATTGGTGAAGAATAAGCTTTCTGGAATTCCTGGAAAAGATAATATTCTCTGACCCAACGATAAAAAATGTCTTTTACCAATTTAAGTTCATATTGGGAAGGG
>CAZNNV010000096.1:0-2744 GCA_964574515.1 uncultured Candidatus Saccharibacteria bacterium | reverse complement strand
TGGATGGATTCCGGCAAGCCACAAAATTTCATCGGAATAAATATTGCCGATGCCGGCAACAAACTTTTGATCCATCAGCAACGGCTTTATTCTGGCATTTGGCCGTTTTTTTAATAAATTTTTGAACGCTTGAAGATCAATATCTAAAGCCTCGGGCCCGAAACTATGCTCCAGTTCTTTGGTGTTTTTTACCATTTTCCACCAGCCGAACTTGCGGGCATCATTAAAAATCAATTTTGAGCCGTCCGTAAAATTAAAAACCTTCCGGGTGAACCGCGAGGGTTTCTTATTATAAATCAGCTGCCCTGTCAATTTTAAGTGAAAAATCAGGCTGGACCCGTCATTAAAATCAATGATTAAAATCTTGGCTCTCCTGCGCAACCCTGCAATTATTTTATGACCCAACTTTTTGCCAACAATCTTTTGGTTCAATTGGCGCCTGATTGTTTCAACCTCCGGCAATTCGGGCATTATTTAAGAATGGACTTAATTCTCTCCACTATCTCATTGGGAGTAAAATGAGCCTTAACGATATAATCAACAACGCCTAACTTCCTGACCCTTTCCATGTCTTCTACTTGGCCTAAATTAGATAAAATCATAACCGAAATTTTTGACAATTCCGGACTATTTTTCATCCTTGATAGCACTTCAAAACCGTCAATCTCGGGCAAGATTAAATCCAATAAAACCAAAATCGGCTTTTCCTCTTTAATTTTTTTAAAACCCTCCTCCCCGTCAATTGCCTCGGATACCTTGTATCCCTCTTGTATGAGTTTTTTAACAAGAAGATCTCTTAAAAATTTATCATCTTCAATGATTAGAATTGCTTGTTTTGTATTATCCATGCGATTTCTTTATTAAGTCGTATTTATTATACTTTACCCTATTTCAATATTTTAGGAAAGACCGGGAATAGTGAAAAAGAAAGTAGCGCCCTTGCCCTCTTCCGATTCAAACCAAATTCTGCCTCCATGAGCTTCAATGATATTTTTAGCAATAAAGAGGCCCAACCCGGATCCGTCCGTCTCCATTTTTACCACATTGGCTCCTCGAAAAAACCTTGAGAATACTCTTAATTTTTGATCATTGATTATGCCGACGCCGGTATCGGAAATTCGGCATTCTATATCCTTGTTCTTGAGCCGCAAAGAAACCTTCACGCTACCGCCGGAAGGCGTATATTTTATGGCGTTATCAATAAGATTCTGAACGGCTAATCTCATCTTCTCTACATCCAGCTTTACCTGCGGCAATTCTTTTTCTAAAACTTCAAATTCCAACTTAACGCCCTTTTTCTCGGCGTCTTCTTTATAAGAGTTGACCACAAATTGGACAATCGTATCTATGTCAGTAATCGCCGACTTAAAAAGATATCTCCCCTCTTCAATGCGGGCAACATTCAAAAGATCGTTGATTAAATTAATCATTCTTTCGTTTGATTCGTAGCTTTTATCAACCAATTCCTTTTGCCCTTTGGTTATTTTTCCGACATCTCCGTCCAGTATCATTTTCAGGGCCCATTTGATGCCGGAGAGAGGCATCCTTAACTGGTGAGCGGCGAGTGAAACAAACTCGGTCTTCAGTTTTTCAACCGTTTTTTCGCGGGTAACGTCGTGCAAGACAACCAATGTTCCTAATTTTTCCTCTCCGCTTATCATGGGAACGGTCGAAGCCTCCAGTATTAAATTTTCTCTAATTGACAGCTCTTTTCTGAAAATTTCCAGGGATTCTTTCTCCAGCGTCTCTATTAGCAATTTAAAACCAGGAAAATTTTTGAGCCCGGGCATCAGCGACCCGAGCGCTGTCTCGGCTTTGGTCTGCAAGAATATTTCCGCCCGGGGATTCATTAAGGAAAGCTTGTTCTCGCTGTTAAGAACCAGCAAACCGTCGCTGAAATTAGCGATGATGGTCAGCGTCTTTTCTTTTTCTTCTTCGGCTTTCTGGCGGGCCTCCTCCAGCGAAGCATAAGATATTCTTAAGTCTTTAATTGTCTCATTAAAGGTATCAGCTAACTCTCCGATTTCATTTCTTGACTTTACGTCAATTTTGGCGTTCAGGTTTCCCTTAGAAATCTCTCGGCAAACAATGATTATTTTTTTGATCGGGTTGGTTATGGAACGGAAAATAAAAAACAATACCAAAAGAATAAAAATCAGAGACCCTGCTCCCAAAGCAACGCCTTGAGCGGTAGTCCTGATTATCGTGTCCCCTATGCTCTGCAAAGAAAAACCGATAAAAATATCATTACCGCTTTGGGTCGGATAGATAATCAGTTTGATTTTTTCCTCGCCGAAAAAACTGTCTTTAACGATCGCCTCTTGCGATGCCAGCGCTTTCCGAATATCCGCATCGTTAATTGTCTGCCCCACCTCATCTTTAAAACTACTTAAGCGGACCGCGCCATTCATCCCGACAATCTTTATGTAAACGACGTCTTTCGCTTTGGCCATTTGACCGATGAATAAATTCTCTATGCCGGGAATGGAAGAAACCCTAAATTTCCAAGCCGAAGAAAACACCGTTTCATCAATGGCCTCCGCTAAATTAATTTTTTCCGAAACCGCCGTTTTAATCAACTCGCTCCGCTCTCTTTGAATGGAGAAATAAAGGGTGACTAAAACAGTCACCCCTAAAAACGCAAGGGTGCCGAAAAGAAGAGTATATAATGAATACCTTCTCATTAGAAGTTAGGGATAATTGCTAAGATAAATAATTTATTATTGCGGAGCGACGGAAGAGGA
>CAZNNV010000095.1:0-2774 GCA_964574515.1 uncultured Candidatus Saccharibacteria bacterium | reverse complement strand
GTATCCCACCGTCGCGCCGACAGCATAACTTTCACTGCCGGGACTGGGAATAGCCGTGATTCCGCCGCCAATGCCCCAACCGGATGATTTGGCTTTATTGGAGTAAATGAACCCCGTGGAGACTTCCATCACCAACGGCGCGCCGACTTCTTTGAAGTTGAACTTGGCCAACTTCATGAAAAGCGCATCGTTAGAGGTGTTTCCATCCGTCGCATAACAGGAGACCTTGGCGAGAATTTTGTATTGTTTCTCTATCTCCTCTTTGGTCGCGATGGTCGGAACGATGGAAAAACTGGAAGCCTTGCTGGAGGGTCTCTTAAAAATGAGATATTCTATCTCTCCCTTGGGCTTGGTCCCCTGGTCTTCCAGGTCTTCTTTGCTCCACTCATTTTTTATGGTCCAGGCCTTAGTTCCGGTATTCCAGTAGGAGATACCGTCGGTATTTCCATACGGACCATTAAAGGTCGTATAAATCGGCGTGCTGGGCACCGGCACAAACTCCGGAAAAATTTGGGGGTTTTCAATATTAATCGTCTGTTGCGGGTTATTGGTATTATTATTCGTGATGGGGCCAACGCTTCCACCTCCCCCGCCGGCTCCGCCAATCCCGGTTCCACCGCCTCCGCCCAGGCCCAATCCGATAGCGGTTGAATCGGCATAAGAATTGTTGTAGTTATAGTTGTTAGAATTGGCTATGCCAACACCAATCCCAATCCCGGTTGCTTCGGCATTTGACCGGCAACCCTCGCCGGATGGAGTAACACAGGCATAGGCATTATAACTGCCGAATGACACTAAAACCGCCAAAACGACCGCCAACATCCAAATACGTTTTTTCATTTCTCTCTCCTCGTTTTTTTGTTCTTTTCTTTAAAGTTTTTTTGTTCAAAAAAATCGCCCTTGCCAAAAAACCTCTTTCACCTCCTTGTTAAATAACTATATTGTACTTGATTAGAATCAAGCTATTAGACAAAAAGCCCATATTTAAACAATGTGATACTTTAACACTTATTTAATCATTATGTCAATGGTTTAGAAAAATTAAAAAAGCGCCGGCGCAAACCAGCGTTTTTTTATATATAAATTTTAATATCTCAACTAAAAAGCTTGAAAAGGCTGTTTAAAATCAGCCAGCCGGCCCCAAAAGATGCTAAGTTGCAAAAAAAAGAAAAAATGAAGGCCCGCTGATAATCCAGCCCTAAAAATATCCGGTAGAAAAACGCTTCAACGACAAAAGCAAAAATTTCCGCGGCGATTATATATAGGATATATGAGGTATAAGACAAAACCGGAAAAATATACCAAACATAAGGAATGGTGCCGCCAGTCGCCAAAATGCCGGCGATAATCAGTTTCCGGCGGCTCTCGCCTATCTTAAAATATTTATAAAGCAATATCAAAACCGCTGTTTCTATAATAATAGAAAGAGCAGCGGCGGTTAAGAATTGGAAAACATATTTATATATCAAGATTTTTTTATGCTCAAGCCGGCTAATTGGCCGCAGGCGCCTTTGATGTCTTGGCCGAAACGAAAACGCTCAATCGCCTGAATATTGGCCTTCATGAGAATATTTTTAAATTTTTTAATTTGCGCTGCCGGCGAAGGGGAAAAAACGCCGGTCTGATTATATGATATCAGATTAACCATGATTAAATGCTGGGGCAACTCCTTTAATAGCGCGGCTAATTTTTTGGCGCACGCCTCGCTGTCGTTGAAATCTTTAATCATCAAATATTCAAACATTAATTTGCGGTTGGTTTTTTTAATATAGCCGACGGCAGCCGATAAAACTTCACCCAACGGATATTGCTTGTTGACCGGCATCAGCTGTGTCCGCAATCCGTCATCCGGCGCGTGAAGCGAAATGGCCAAATTAGCCTGCAAGGGCTCCAGCGCGAATTTATTAATGCCTTCAACAATGCCAACCGTGGAAACAGAAATATGGCGGCTGCCGATATTAAAAGCATCTTTATCGTTAATTATTTTTATTGCCGCCATCACATTATCATAATTTAAAAATGGCTCCCCCATGCCCATAAAAACGACATTGTTAATGGCGCCGCAATCGTTTTTCAACCATCTTCCCCAAAACAAAACCTGTTCAATAATTTCGCCGGCGGTTAAATTTCTTTTAAAACCCAATTGGCCGGTCGCGCAAAAAACGCATTCCAGCGGACAGCCGATTTGCGAGGAAACACAAATAGTATTTCTATCTTGTTTGCTTTTTATACCCTGATGGCGCATTAAAACTGTTTCCACTTTTGCCCCGTCTTCTAAAGTGATCAACGCTTTGGCGCTGCGCCCGTCTTTAGAAACAAAAACCTCCGCCTTTATTTCCAGCGGACATTCACCGGCTAATTTCTCGCGCCAAGCCAGCGCCAGAGTGGTCGCCAAGTGCCAATCCTCTATTAAATCCCTGAAAATCGCCCGCTTGGCTTGATTAAGACGGAAAACCGGCTCGCCTTGGAGAGCTTTAGTTATTTTTTGATAATCCATTTATTTATTCAAAGACCGTTACCGAATTGCCGGCCGCTAATTTTTTAACGCGTAAAGTCGGCGCGATAAAAGTTAAGAAATATCCCAGCCATAAATTCCACATTTTAAAAATATCCGGCGCGAAATATTTGCTGATGAAAAAATCCAGCGCTAACCCGATCACCACCCAAACTAAACCAACAATCAACGCGCCAGCCAGACTGGCAGGTTTGATAAGCCCGGCCAAAATAAAAGCAATCATGCCGCCGATAAAAATAGAAATAATTTTGACCCACAG
>CAZNNV010000094.1:2326-2777 GCA_964574515.1 uncultured Candidatus Saccharibacteria bacterium | reverse complement strand
GTCATCACCATCTGGGTCCTCAAAGCGCCGACATTGTCATAATCCGTGCCAAGGAAAAATGTTTTAACCTTGCTTCTGGTCTGGACTATTTGCATCGCCTGAAGAGTGGTACTGGCCGACAAACTCTGTTCGTGGGCAATCACTCTAACCTGCTCGCCGATGCCGCCATCTCGATTCGCTACATGGACCAGCGATTGGACAAAATTAGCCACGACGCTCCGATGCTCCTGAGCATTAATCTGGCCTCTGTTTTTTGGCGTTGATGTCGCGCTGGGCGAAGCACTCGCGCTCGGTGAGACGCTGGTACTCGGAGACGCGCTGGCGCTAGGTGAAGCGCTGGTACTCGGAGAGGCGCTGGCGCTGGGTGAAGCCGAAGAGTTCGGGCAAGCCGCGAATTCGCAACTTGATCCGATACGGCCAACAGAAGAACCATCCGGGCAAAGCTTGGCAT
>CAZNNV010000094.1:0-2316 GCA_964574515.1 uncultured Candidatus Saccharibacteria bacterium | reverse complement strand
ATAGTGCAGAATTTACCGTTGTTGCTATTCTCCGACTTGGCAATCACCGCGCCGCCAATAAAAACAATTGCCATAAAAACGGCAAAGGCTGATAACAATAAAACTTTCTTATTTATTTTTTTCATAAGTTTTTTATTAAATTAATTATTATCTGTTTATGCTTCTATTTTATTCTTTTAAAAAATTTGTGTCAATGAAACTAAAAACCCGGCGCTCAGGCCGGATTTTTTATAATATCCCGACATCGTAAGTCGGGATATTCTATTATTAAATCAGAATTGAAAATTATTTTTAGGCTTCTGTCCCGGCATATTTTTTTATCACCAGGCGCAGAATAAATAAAGATCCGATAACCGCCAATATCAGCATCAATTCCATCGGGCTGAAACCGGTGCCGGCCAAAACTTCTCCCGCCGGCTTAGAGGTGACCGCGCCGGCGACTTCGCCCACCGGCCCCAAAGCTATATCGCCAGCCACCGCCGGCGCGCTGGGCGCTCCCTGTTGCTGTTGCCATCTTTCAAAAGCGTCGCTTGGCGGCAATGGTCCGCCCCCGCCGCCGCCGGTTCCGCCACTGGTTAATGAAAAGCTTGGGCCGCCCGGCGATTCGGATGGGTTTGGGCTGGGAGTGGTTTCATCCCCTTCCGCGTTAATAGTTAAATCAAAGTAAGTTGTCGCTTCCTGCCATTCGTTGCCTTTTTCGCAGGGAAAGATAATTTTTATAAAATATTCGGTTTCATTGCCAGCCGGCTGGTTTAATAACAGAACGCCGTCCGGATCGCTGTCGTTATAGAAATCAAACAGCGTTTTCGTGGCGCCGGCGCCATACAAAACATTGGCGCCCTCCCTGATTTCTATATATAAAGCCCGCGACAAATCAAACTCCCCAATCGGATCGGGAATATTAATAGCTTTGATCCTGATTGGCTGGGAATCGCCGCTGACATTCCTGACTCTTATCCAGTGTTCAACCTGATGGCAGGGTTTAACGTCATTATCCAAAAATAACGGATCATTCTGAAACCAAACATCAATTAAATTAGAATCGTCAACTTGTTGCGCGCCGGCGTTAAACCAGCCGCCTAAGCCAAGCGCTAAAAATATGACGGCCAAACCTGTTAAAAATAATTTATTTCGGTATTTTTTCATTTTTATTGTATCGGCTAAAAAGATTTTTAATTTTATTCATCCGCCGGCGATGGCGCATCGCTAGTTTCCGCTGGCGCCGGTGTTTCAATCATCGGCGTTTCTGCCTGTTCAATTATCGGTTCACTGCCGGATGTCGGCTCTTGGGCCGGTGCCGGTTCTGTTGCCACCTCTTCCGCGACCATGTCCTGTTCAGTGTCGCCAACAACCGTTTCCTCTAGCGGTTCATCGCCAGCAATACCAGTAGTTTCATCGCCCACTGCTTCAACCGGCTCATCAGCTGGTTCATCAACCGTTTCGTCTGCCGATTCATCGCTAGCAGTTTCATTAACCGTTTCATCCGCCGGCTCATCACCAGCGGCCTCATCAATAATCTCATCAACTGGTTCATCCGCCGGCTCACTAACAGCTTCTTCATCCGCCGGCTCATCGCCGCTTTCTTCCGAATCCGGAACCGTTATTGACTCAAAGCTGGCTTCGGACTGGCCGCTATTTTCCGGCTGAAGATTTTCCGTTAAAAATGTTTCTTCAATCGGGCAGGCTAAACTGGCTTCGGTCAAAGGTGATAATTCATCAAAACTGGCTGCCACTTCAATCCCCTCGGAAGTAAACCGGATAACTTCTTCGCCGCCATCGGAAGGATTGGTGCCCGGATTCGGCGTGTGGCTTATAACCCAATCAACCGCGGTATTAACATCATAACCTTTAATCAATCTAGCCAGAGAATTTCCTTGTATGGCATCAGGCGCTGACGGATTGAAAATATCGGTATCATCACCATAACTCATCGCGTCAATTTCCGCATCAGCGGCATTCTTTAAAATTACTTTGTCACCATTATTGGATAAACCATTACCTATTCCGGAATTCAGGGCAATTTTTATGGCTCCAGCCGGTATCTCCGGCCATAAGCCCCATGTAGAATCGTCGTTGGTTATAACGGCAAACCCCTTGGCCGGAATGGCTGGGCTTACCGGAATTATATCACAAAGATTATTATCACAAATCTTCCAGCCGGAAATATCAACATCACTGCCTGTCGGATTATAAATTTCTACCCATTCATTATTAGCGTCATTGCCGCGGCCGGGCTCTACGTCATAATAAACTTCATTGATAACCGGATGCGTTGTCGTGGCCGGCGGCGCGCTAAAAGATATTTCCAGCACCGGC
>CAZNNV010000093.1:0-2796 GCA_964574515.1 uncultured Candidatus Saccharibacteria bacterium | reverse complement strand
GGTTGAAAAATCCCGATTGCCGGATACCGGCTCAACGCAGAAAATCTATTTTTTGATTTCTGCCGGTGAACCGGTGATTGCCAATAATCCTTTTGATTTGTGGCCAAGCATGGCGGCGGGGTTTGTCATCGGGTTAGTAGCCGGTTTCTTTATTTTGGCGGCGAAAGAATACTTGAAATAATATTTTAGTAAGTATAAGTTTCGGGATATTTTTTATGACTATTGGTGTTGATATCCGTGTGTTGGCTCGGGGCAGCCGAACCGGCATAGAAGAATATATCATTAATCTTCTGTCCCGGCTGGTGGTTCTATATCCGCAAGTTAAATTTAAGCTTTTTTATAATGCCTGGTCGCGCGCGGCGCTTGATTATCCTTGGCTGGCTTTGCCAAATGTTGAACTCAAAGAATTTTCTTTGCCCAACCGTTTTTTATTTGATCCGGCGGCCAAATTTTTAAGCCTGCCGAAAATTGATAAATTGTTGGGCGGGGCGAATATTTTTTTCGCGCCGCATTTTTTATTAGCGCCGGTCTCGGCCGCTTGCCGGAAAGTAACGACTTTCCACGATTTATCTTTTGAATATTTTCCGGAATTTTTTCCTTGGCGCAAACGCTTATGGCATCAATTTTTAGCGCCGCGAGAGCGGGCGCGGGGCGCCGATAAAATTATAGCTGTTTCTGAGTCAACCAAAAACGACTTGATTGATTTATACGCCGTGCCGCCGGCTAAAATTAAAGTTATTTATTCAGGAGTGGGGGAGGAATATAAAAAAATCATCAATAATCCGTTGGCCGCCGGGCAAATAGCAAATGTTAAAGAGAAATATAATTTACCAGAAAAATTTATTTTGTATTTTGGCACGCTTGAACCGCGTAAAAATGTGGTCGGTTTGATTCATGCTTATGAGATCTGGCGCCAGCGGTATAAAGGCGATCATAAATTAGTTATTGCCGGCCAGCGTGGCTGGTTATTTGATGATATTTTGACGGCGGCCAAGGCGTCGCCGCTGGCCGCTGATCTATTTTTCACTGGTTTTATTGAACCGGCAGATAAAGTCTATTTATATAATTTGGCGTCGCTTTTTGTTTTTCCCAGTTTTTTTGAGGGTTTTGGTTTTCCGCCCCTGGAGGCGATGGCTTGCGGCGTGCCGACAATAACCTCCAATACTTCTTGTTTCCCGGAAATCGTTGGCGAAGCGTCTCTAATGGTTGACCCTTATAATTATGAAGAAATTGCTTGGGCGATGAATGAAATTTTGGCAGATGAAAATTTAAAGAACGATTTAATTGCGGCTGGACTGCGGCAAGCGAAAAGATTTTCTTGGGACAGGTGCGCACAGGAGACGATGGAATTCATGAGTCAATAATTTTTTATGACCATCGGCATAGACGCCAGATTTTTTGGTCCGCAAGCCAAAGGTTTGGGTCGTTATACTCAAAAATTAATTGAGGGTTTGGAAAAAAGCGATGCGCAAAATAATTACGTAATTTTTTTGCGTCGGGAAAATTTTGAGCATTTCCAGCCGGCTAACTCGCGCTTTAAAAAAGTTTTAGCCGATTATCCCTGGTATTCTCTAGCTGAGCAGATCTATTTGCCGTGGATTATCAGCCGCCAGCGCGTCGATCTGATGCATTTTCCTCACTTTAACGTGCCGATTTTTTATCAGGGCCGATTCGTCGTGACAATTCATGATTTGATTCTACGCCATTTTGCCACGCGGCGCGCTTCAACCCGGGGTTATTTAAAATATTGGTTGAAAAATCTGGCTTATCGGTTGGTTATTTGGTCAGCGATAAAACGGGCGCACCAAATCATTACGGTTTCTAATTATGTTAAAAATGACATTCTTAAGCATTTTCGGATATGGCCGGCCAAAATTATTGTTACTTATGAAGGCGTTGCCAATGAAGACATAAAATGCCAGGCGCCGGCTGACGAGTATTTAAAAAAACGAAATATCGCCAAGCCTTATCTGCTTTATACGGGCAACGCTTATCCGCATAAAAATTTAGAGCGATTAATTAAAGCATTGGAAATTCTTATTCGTGATTATCATTATCAGGGGCAGCTGGTGCTGGTCGGCGAGGAGGATTATTTTTATAAACGACTGAAAAAAAATATACCAGCTGGCCAGCCGGTAATCTTTACGGATTTTTTGCCGGAGAATGATTTAGTCCAGCTGTATTGCAGCGCGAGCGCTTATATTTTTCCGTCGCTGTGCGAGGGTTTCGGTTTGCCGCCGCTGGAAGCAATGGCGCGCGGCGTGCCGGTCATTTCTTCCAATGCCACCTGTTTGCCGGAAATTTTGGGCGAAGCGGCAATCTATTTTGATCCGTTAAATCCAGCTGACATGGCGGCTAAAATAAATTCTGTTTTAACTAATGGCGGTTTGCGCCAGACGTTGGCGCGGCGCGGCTTGGAACAAATCAAAAAATATTCCTGGAAACAAATGGCACAAAAAACGTGCGAAGTGTATACTACGTATAATCGATTCATTCGGTCAAGATAAAAATACGTCTTCATTTTTTTATCGTTGCCGATTATAATAAAAGTAAATAATATTTTAAAATATTTTGGTATGGGTTTTATTGATGACTTGAAAACTAAATATGACCGCTGGGAGAATATTAAAGAAATTAACAAGATTTTGCCTCTGGCCCGGCACATTTTTTTATTGGAATCGTCTTTCCAAAAATTATCCGATAGTGCTTTGGCTGCCAAGACAGCGGAGTTTAAACAGCGATTGGCTCCGCCAACCGGCAGAGAAACAATTGATGATATTTTAATCGAAGCATTCG
>CAZNNV010000092.1:612-2825 GCA_964574515.1 uncultured Candidatus Saccharibacteria bacterium | reverse complement strand
ATTTATGCTTTGGTGATGGCGCTCATTATTAAGTTTGTTTAAAAACTCGGCTCGGTTAACGATTCCAAAATTGTAAAATTTTTCCCAGCGTGGAAAATTTTACTCGCCAGTTTTTCTCGCTCGTCCCTCCGCTATGCGTCGGGACACCGTGCCCGCTTGAAAAACTGAGCGTTTTGGAAATCGTCAGCCTCGCCTCGCAAGTTTTTTATTGTATTAGACTAAATAATATTTATGGGAGAATTATTTTCAAAACTCGGCATTGATTGGCGGTTGCTGATTGCCCAGATCATAAATTTTTTGATACTACTGGCTATCTTGTATAAATTTTTATACAAGCCGGTTTTAGGCATGCTTAGCAAGCGTACCAAGACTATTGAAGACAGCTTGAGGAAAGCCGAAAAAATAGACGCGGATTTCAAGGCCGCGCAGAAGGAGCAAGAAAAGATTTTAGCGTCGGCGCGGCGCGATTCGCAGGAAATAATTAAAACTGCCAAAGAGCAGGCCGAAGCCGTTAAAAAGGATTTAGTGGAGCAGAGCAAGAAAGAGATATCGCTGGCCGGCGATCGGGCCAAACAGGATATTGAAGCAATGAAAAAAAAGGCGCTGGATTCGGTTAAATCGGAAGTCGGCGGTTTAGTGGTGGGCGCGGTCAGAAAAATTATTGATGAAAGAATGGATGGAAAGATTGATGAAAAATACGTGGAAAAAATTTTGAAAGATTAATTGATATATGAAAAAGAAATTATCGCCAAAAAAATATGCCGAACTTCTAATAAATCTCACCGCGGGCAAGAAAAAAAGCGAGATCGGCAAAGCAATCGGAAATTTCGCTAATTTTTTGAAAAAAAACGGGGCGCTGTCTTTAGCGCCGGAAATTATCGGTATTTTTGAAAGGATGTGTTTGGCCCAAGAGGGAAAAAGCAAGCTGGAAATTAAGAGTGCGCGCCGCCTGTCGGCCAGAAACAGAAAAAACATTGTTAATCTGGCGGAGAGGCTTTTTAATGAGAAGAAATTTGAAATTAATGAAAAAGTGGAAGAGGGCTTAAAAGGAGGGTTTATTTTAAAATCAAACAACCGGATTGTGGATATGAGCTTACGGGGGTTATTGGGGGCGATGGAAAAAAGCTTAAGAGCATAAAAAACAATTTTTAATTATAAATTTATCTATTATGTCAAACGAAAAAGATTATATTATCCAAACATTAAAAAGGGAGATAGAAGGAATTAAAACAAAGCCGCAGGTAGAGAAGGTCGGCACAATTGTTGAAATCAGCGACGGTATCGTTAAGTTGTCCGGTTTGGATGAAGTGATGGCTTCAGAAATGATTGAGTTTGAAACCAGCGGTAGTGAGCCGATTTTTGGCGTGGCGCTAAATTTACAGGAAGAAGGCATCGGCGCGATGGTGCTGGGCGATTATCTGACATTAAAAACCGGCGATAAAGCGAAAGCGACGGGCCGGATTTTGGAAGTGCCGGTCGGCGAGGCCTTAATCGGTCGGGTGGTGAACGCGCTCGGCGCGCCGCTTGACGGGCAGGGAGAAATAGCAGCCGCTAAATATTATCCGGTGGAGAAAATCGCGCCGGGCGTCATTACGCGCCAATCGGTTAATCAACCGGTACAGACCGGCATTAAAGCGATTGATTCCATGATTCCCATCGGCCGGGGCCAGCGGGAATTAATTATTGGCGACCGGCAAATCGGTAAAACAGCCATTGCTCTCGACACGATTATCAATCAAAAAGGGCAAGACATGATTTGTATTTATGTCGCCATTGGGCAGAAAGAATCAAAGGTGGCGCGGATTGTCAATGAGTTTCAAAAACGCGGCGCGATGGATTATACGATAGTCGTGGTGGCTGGTGCTTCCAATCCGGCATCTCTCTCGTTTATCGCGCCTTACGCCGGTTGCGCCATGGGCGAATATTTTATGGATCAGGGCAAAGACGTCTTGGTTATTTATGATGATTTATCCAAACACGCGGTGGCTTACCGGCAGATTTCATTATTATTGCGCCGTCCGCCGGGCCGTGAAGCTTATCCGGGCGATATCTTTTATTTGCATTCGCGCCTGCTGGAACGGGCGGCTAAATTAAATAAGGATTTTGGCGGCGGTTCATTGACCGCTTTGCCGATTATTGAAACACAAGCCGGCGATATTTCCGCTTATATTCCAACTAATGTTATTTCTATTACTGACGGGTAGATTTATTTA
>CAZNNV010000092.1:0-602 GCA_964574515.1 uncultured Candidatus Saccharibacteria bacterium | reverse complement strand
GCCCTGAATGTCGGCTTGTCGGTCTCCCGTGTCGGTTCTTCGGCGCAGATCAAGGCGATGAAAAAAGTAGCCGGGCAATTGCGGCTGGATTTGGCGCAGTTCCGGGAATTGGAAGCTTTCGCGCAATTTGGTTCGGACTTGGATGAAACAACGCAAAAGCAATTGGAGCGCGGCAAGCGGATTTCGGAAATTCTTAAACAGGGGCAGTATATGCCGGTGTCCGTGGCTAATCAGGTGGCGATTTTGTACGCGGTGATGAAGGGATTATTGGACGGGGTGCCGGTGGAAAAAATAAGTGATTTCGAAGAAAAAGCTTCCTATGTTCTTGGAATGGTTAGCATAGTTCTTGCGCTTATTTCACCATTAGCAGCATTGATATCCGGGATAATAGGATTCAACATAAGCAAGAAATCTTCCTCCACAATCGCAAAAAAGAGCAAGAAATTGAACACCGTCGGAATAATCCTGAGCATAGTCCTTTTAATCTTCGCAATTATCGCAGCACTATATGTTGGATTAAATTCTCTTGGCTCGCTGGATTCATTAAATCTTCCAACAGGCTAAAATGGGGGGGCTAATTATCAATAAAATGGAAATGATAA
>CAZNNV010000091.1:0-2962 GCA_964574515.1 uncultured Candidatus Saccharibacteria bacterium | reverse complement strand
AATGAGCTACTCCACGCTTCGCTGATCCAGGCGTAGCCTGGGACCCAATAATTTTTTTTTCAATTATACCGCCGCAAATCGGGCAGACCCGCGGCATTTGAAAAGTTTTTTCTTTGCCGGTCCGTAATTTTATTAAAACTTTAACCACCTCTGGAATGACGTCGCCGGCACGGCGTACAATCACCGTATCGCCGATCTTCACGCCGAGGCGCCTAATTTCATCTTCATTATGCAACGTCGCCCGCGCCACCGTTACCCCGCCGACATTGACCGGCTCGAGCCAAGCAATCGGTGTTAATTTACCGGTCCGACCAACCTGGACTTTAATATCTTCCACACGCGTCGTTGCTTCTTCGGCTTGAAATTTATAAGCAACCATATAACGCGGCGCTTTGCCAACCACGCCCAAACGGCTATGCCATTTTAACTCATTAACCGATGCCACGATGCCGTCAAAATGAAAATCAAGCTGCTGTTTCTTGGCCTCCCAATAATCGTGATATTTTATCACTTCATTTAAATTAGCGCAAAGTTTATTTTCCTTTAATGAACGGAAACCGAGCAATTTCAGAACAGTATGTTCCTGTTCATGCGTTTTTTGGCCAAAATCAGTCGCTAAATCATAAGCGATAAAATTCAGCGGCCGCTGGGCAGCAATGCGCGGATCTAGCTGCCGAATTGAACCGGCGGCCGCGTTGCGCGGATTAGCCAAAAGAGCATCGCCCCTTTTAGCCTGAGCGGCGTTAAACTTTTCAAAATCACTTTTAAACATTATCACCTCTCCCCGCGCCTCAATCTCGCCTTTTTCCAATAAATTAGAAAGTTTTTTTATCGCCGCTGGATCCAAACCGATTTCCGCCAATTCCTTTTCGCTCGGCACCCGTAAAGCCAATGGGATTGATTCTATTGTTCTGATATTAGCTGTCACTTCTTCGCCCGTCTCCCCATCACCCCGAGTCGCGCCAAAATTTAATAAGCCGTTTTTATAAGAAACGGCCAAAGCTAAACCATCAAGTTTCAGCTCACAATAATAATCAAAACTAATTTCCTGGCGCAAAACCCGAGCGAGGCGTGTTTCCCATTCTTTCGTTTCTTCGGCGCTAAAGATATCATTTAAAGAAAGCATCCGCCGACTATGGCGGATTTTTTTAAATTTAGCCAGTGCTTGGCCGCCGACCCGCTGCGTCGGCGAATCCGGCGTTATTAATTCCGGATATTTTTCTTCCCATTGCTGCAATTCATGTTTCAATGAATCCAGCGCCGCGTCGGATATTTCTGTTTTATCCAAAACATGATATAAATAACGATGGTAATTAATTTCTTTTTTGAGCTTGTTGATTCGCTGTTTAATTTCTTCTTTATTCATAAATAATATTGCCTCGGGAACCTACCAGTTCAACTGGACTTTTCTATAGGTATTATTAAAAACACCAAAAGAATTTAATTGATTTTCGGTAGTCCGGTCGGCGGTTGCCCTGGCGCCATTAGATAAATTGATAACAAGGCCTTCGCCGACGATCGCGCAGCCGTCATCCCCTTCTTTAATCTGGAAATAACACTTCTCAGCTCCCGATTCAGCGGCAAAAAATGCCGGTATGGAATCAGTAATTTGCCGAGACATTTTCATCTGATAGACCATCACGCTCGAAGCCGCTAAAACCCCTAACAATAAAGACGATAAAACAAAAATTGAAATTAAAATAGCCGTTGCGCCACGCTCAGAGCCAAAAGCTTCTCCGCTAAATCGCGGATAATTATTAACTGCCTGTTTTTTGCTACTCGTCAGTTCATTGCTCATATTGTCTTGATGAAAGGGTGGTTTGTAAATTAATTCGCGATTGCTGTGATTCTTTAGCCGCGACTGCTTCAGCATTAATAATTATAGTAATTCTCGGTTCAGTTGTGCCGGTTCGTTGAATATAGAAAGCCCCGTCTATTTTGATTTTATCTGAATTTAAAATCTGGCCGCCCCTGTTTATCTGATGAGTTATTCCGTTAAAAACATAATCGAAAGTTTCCCCGTCAGTGTTCGTTATGTTAATTGAAGAATAAGGCCCGCCCGGAGCTGTATTAATAATACTCATCCTTAACTCTTTGCCCATAGATTCGGTGATATAACGTGTCGCTTCCTGAATATTTTGATCGTTAAAAATCCGCTGCACGCCACTCATGCCGATCAAAAAAATCCCGACTACCGCTAAAATAGCCATAGAAAAAACCGCCAGCGCTACGATAAGCTCAATTAATGTGTGCCCGTTTTTTCTATCAAAAAACAATTTTTCAGTCATTTTGGCTTGCCATATAAAAAAATTAAAAAGATTAGACGCTGCGCCAATCCCAAAGCTGCTCTTCCATGGTTATGGAATGCAATTGGTTGTTTTCTGTCCATGTCACCACACAAGTCACGCTGGCTTTTATGCTGGAAATCCCGGATAAAGTTATTTTTCTTTTAAAAACAGAGGGTGTCCCTGAATTATAACTATAAAGACCGCTTGAGGAATTATAATTTAAAAAAGAATCCGAGAAACTTTGCAGATAGTCATCATTATATTGAACAATATAATCGCCGCTAACCAGGCTATCATACCAATTTCTCCAACCAGAATCATCATCATAATTAATGTCACGGATATTTCTCACAACCTCAATTCCTTCCTGCGCTAAATTAGCAGCAATGAGGCGCGAAGAGCTAATTGAACTTGATTTCATGCTTTGCGCAATCAAAGCCATGATAGCGGATAACCCCATCACTAAAATAAAAATAGCAATAATCACTTCTAAAAGGCTAAAACCGAATTTTGATCGCCGCCGGAACATAGATTGTTTAACGCTATATCGTTTTAAGTGATTCATCTTATTTTTCATTTTTAATATTGCATATAATATATAACAATAAGGCCATAAATTCCATTAAGGCGCCACTTCTTTCCATTGAGGTATCGGCACAGAGACCCTAATTAAT
>CAZNNV010000090.1:0-3028 GCA_964574515.1 uncultured Candidatus Saccharibacteria bacterium | reverse complement strand
AGAACCCGGCTTATTACCTGCTTGGGTTTTTTGTTTGGCTTGATTTATGCCTAATTTTTAGAGTAAGATAAAGATAACGAAAGCCGTTAGAGGCGATAAAATATTATGAAAAGAGCAGAACTTATTTTTACGGCGGCGTTAGTGCCGGTTGATTATGTCATGCTGCTAGCCGCCGGCATGCTGGCTTATGCTTTGCGGACCAGCGATTGGATCGCCCAATGGCGGCCGGTTTTATTTAATTTAAATTTACCGCTAGACAGCTATTTCGGCTTGGTGTCTCTTTTTGCTTTCTGCTGGCTGATTATTTTTGCTATGGCCGGTTTATATAAAATCAGGCGTTGGAAAACCTTTGAGGAATTTTTACGGATTGTGGTGGCGGCTTCGGCTGGCTTAGGCGTGATTATTTTTTATATTTTTATTAAGGGCCAATTTTTTGATTCGCGTTTTATTATTTTAGCCGGTTGGCTATTGGCGATTATTTTGGTCGCTTTTGGCCGCTTGGCGGTAAAAATACTGCGGCGTTTTTTAGTCGGGCATAATTTAGTCGGTGCCCATAATGTTTTGATTGTCGGCGGCGATGGCGTATCAGAAAAAATTATGGAAGAAACGCCCGCACTCGGTTATAATTTAATCGGTTATTTTAAAGATTTAGATCAGGCGGCTATAACAGAAACAATCGAACGGGAAAAAATTGACGATATAATTTTGGCCAATCCGGATTTTGAACGGGAAAAGGTTTTATGGCTGATTGAATTTTGCGAGGAAAAACATATTGATTTTAAATTTGTGCCTAATCTTTTTCAGACCTTAACTATTAATGTTGATTTTGATATGCTGGGCGGCGCGCCGCTGATTGAACTCAAACGGACGGCACTGGATGGCTGGGGCAAGATTGCCAAGCGGATTTTTGATTTTTTGGGCGCGATTTTTTTTATTATTGTTTTCTCGCCCCTGATGATTTTAATCGCTATTATTATTAAATTAGATTCGCGCGGGCCGATAATTTATAAAAATCAGCGGGTAAGTCCAGACGGTCTCTTTAACACCTATAAATTTCGTTCAATGAAAATAGAATTTTGTACTGGTCCGCAATATGACGCCAGCGGTCGGGCCAGCCAAATTGAAGACGAATTGGCGGCCAAGCAAAGCGGCCGCCGAGGGCCGGTGTTTAAGGTGTTAAATGATCCGCGCCGGACGCGTTTCGGGCGGTTTATTGAGAGAACGAGCGTAGATGAATTGCCGCAATTTTTTAATGTTTTATTTGGTAATATGAGTTTAGTCGGACCGCGGCCCCACATACCTAAAGAGGTTGCCAAATATGAAAAATGGCATAGAAAAGTTTTTAATATTAAGCCTGGTGTGACCGGTATGGCGCAAATTTCCGGCCGTTCGGAAATTGATTTTGACGAAGAAGCTAAATTGGATATTTTTTATATTGAAAACTGGTCGCCGTCTCTAGATTTAAAAATATTATTTAAAACGCCGTTAGCCATGTTCTTTAGAAAAAAACCAGCGAAGTAAAAATTATGCGTGTTGCTTTGGTTCATGATTATTTAACCCAATACGGAGGGGCGGAACGGGTGTTGGAGGCCTTTTGCGAAATTTGGCCCGAAGCCCCGATTTTTACCTTGCTTTACGATGAGCAAAAAACCGGCGGCGCTTTTATTGGCCGGAAAATCAGAACTTCATTTCTCCAAAAATTACCGTTGGTCAAAAAACATCACCGATCTTTTTTGATGCTGATGCCCCTGGCGGTTGAGCAGTTTGATTTGTCTAAATATGATTTGGTTTTATCGGATTCGGCCAGTTTTGCCAAAGGCGTTATCACCGGGCCGCGCACCCGGCACGTCTGTTATTGCCATACGCCAACGCGCTACGCCTGGGATGATAGCCATAAGTATATAGAGGAATTCGGCTATCCGTCTCTTGTTAAAAAAATCGCGCCGTTTTTCATCAATTATCTGCGCGTTTGGGATGAGGCGGCGGCCGAACGGGTTGATCATTTTATTGCCAATTCCAATTTTGTCGCTTCGCGGGTCAAAAAATATTATAATCGCCAGGCGGAAGTTATTTATCCGCCGGTGAAGACAAAATATTTTGAATCAAATGGCGCCGGCGGAGATTATTTTTTCATTATTTCGCGTTTTTTATCTTATAAAAAGATTGATTTGGCAGTTAAGGCTTTTAACCAGTTGGGCTGGCCGTTGAAAATTGCCGGCGATGGGCCGGAAAAAAAGAGATTGCAAAAAATAGCGCGCGAAAACATTGAGTTTTTGGGTTTAGTGGATGACGAGCGTTTAAAACAATTGTATGCCGGTTGCCGGGCTTTTGTTTTTGCACAGGAGGAAGATTTTGGCATTACATTGGTTGAGGCAATGTCTGCTGGTCGGCCGGTGATTGCCTATCGGGCTGGCGGCGCCTTGGAAATAGTTAAAGAAGGGGAAAGCGGTATTTTTTTTGATGAACAAACGGAGACATCTTTGCTGGCGGCGCTTAAGGAATTTGATAATTTAGTTTTTTCCGCGGATAGGGTTCGTGCCGCGGCCGCTAAGTTTGATAAAGAAGTTTTTAAGCAGAAGATAAAAGATTATATTAATAATCTTAAAAAATAATATGAATAATCAAAAAAATGAAAAAGTTATGGATTGGTTTAAAAAATATCGCTGGATTTTTGTCGGTGCATTGGCAATAGCCTTGGCCGCCGGATTTTTTAACTGGCGTGCTGCCCAGAATTATAATGTTTCTTTAACGCTGGCGGTTAACCGGTCAGGCGCGCAGCCGGCGATTGATTACCAATACGACGATTATTATGCTCTCAAAGCCGCCGATGAATTTGGCGGTACGATTGTCGGTTGGTTTAAAACGCCGGAATTGCCGAAAATTGTTTATCAGCGCGCTAAAATGGATACAGCCGGCTTATCTTTGAACGATTTGGCGCGCCGGTTTAAAGCGAGTAAAATTTCCCCTAATTTGGTGGAAATCAGGTTTAGCGCGCCGACTGAACAAGAGGCGCGCAATCTAGCCCAGG
>CAZNNV010000089.1:0-3054 GCA_964574515.1 uncultured Candidatus Saccharibacteria bacterium | reverse complement strand
TAGCCTGTCTCCGCCAGTTAAGCTTTATTATTGCGGTCCGATGTTCCGTTATGAACAGCCCCAGTCAGGACGGTTCCGCCAGTTTCATCAATTCGGTTTGGAGACAATTGGCGATGCGGAGCCGGTGCTGGACGCGCAAATTATCCAGGCCTGTTTTTACCTTTTGAAATGCCTGGGTTTGAAAAAAATGGTTGTGCAGCTGAACAGTTTGGGCTGTAGAACCTGTCGGACGGCTTACCGTCGGGCGCTGGTTGATTATTACCGCCACCGCAAGAATAAGATTTGCCTTGATTGCCGCCGTCGCCTGAAAGAAAATCCTTTGCGCTTGTTGGATTGTAAGGAAGAAAAATGTCAGCCAATCAAAGCGCAGGCGCCCAATATTGTTGATTATCTTTGTGAAGAATGCCATAAGCATTTTAAGATGGTGTTGGAATATCTTGATGAATTGGAGATTCCTTATTTTTTGAATAACACCATCGTCCGCGGTTTGGATTATTATACCAAAACTGTTTTTGAAATTTTTACGGAAGATGAACAGGGAAAAACAACGCCCGCAAATTCATTAGGCGGCGGCGGACGTTATGACAATTTAGTGGCGCAGTTAGGCGGCAAACCGACGCCGGCTGTCGGCGCGGCGTTGGGCATTGAACGGGTAATTCATCAAATGCAAAAAGACCAGGTTAAGGTCTCAGCTTTCGTTCCTAAGGTTTTTTTGGTGCAATTAGGGGAGCGGGGGCGGAAAAAGGGGTTGAAATTATTTGAAAAATTAAGCGAAGCGGGCATTAAGATTGCGGAGTCAATCAGCCGCGATTCCATTAAAGCGCAATTAAAAATTGCTGACCGGCTGGGCGCTAAATTTGCGCTGATTTTAGGCCAACAGGAAGCGCTGGACGAAACGGTTATTATCCGCGATATGGCGACCGGTGTCCAAGAAACCGTGCCGCAGGGGAAAGTGATTGATGAAGTGAAAAAGCGGCTGGCGAAATAAAAAATATGGCAGATTGTATTTTTTGTAAAATTATTGATAAAGAGATTCCGGCGGAAATTTTATATGAAGATGATGCTGTTATGGCTTTTCCCGATATCCAGCCTGTCGCGCCGGTCCATATTTTGATTGTTCCGAAGAGGCATATTGAAACAGTTAATGATTTAAGCGATAATGACGGATTATTGGTTGGTCGGCTGATTATAACAGCCAAAAAATTAGCCGAGGCCAAAGGAATAGCCTCCAGCGGCTATAAATTATTATTTAGGACGGGACCCGACGGCGGGCAGGAAGTGCCGCATATCCATTTGCATTTGATTGGTGGCGCGAAATTAAGCGAAAACATCAAAGCGATATGACAAAATTTTATAGAAAGGGGGTATATTTATGGCAATAGAAATAAAAAAGAAAGAAAGAGAGCCGGTTAGTTTTATGTTGCGCCGGTTCAGCCGCAAGGTTCAGCAGAGCCGGGTTTTGTTGCAGGCGCGGGAAGGCCGCTTTTACAAAAAATCCAAAACCAAACGACAGAAGAAAGTTAGCGCTTTGCGCCGCGAGCAATTACGCGGCCAGCGCCGGGAGATGCTGAAAGCCGGCACACTGGAAGAAGGCCAGTTAATTCCGAAGGATATGATTAAGATAAAGAAATAGCCGTTCAATCAGCCGCTTTCAAAAAACGCGGTTGGCTTGTGGAGAGGCAAAATAATATTTTATTAAAAAATATGTCTTTGCACGATCAGCTCAACGTTGACTTTAAAACCGTCTTTAAGGCTAAAGAGGAATTAAAAACCTCTGTTTTGCGCATGCTATTGTCAGCTATAAAAAATAAGGAATTTGAAAAACGAAATAAATTGAGCAAAACAGAAAAGGACGCGGTTAAATTAGAAAAAAACAGCCAATTAAATGACGAAGAAGTAATGGCTGTGATTGCCAGCGAGGCTAAAAAGCGCAAGGATTCTATTGATCAATATGAAAAGGGCGGCCGGGCGGAACTTGCTAAGAAAGAAAAAGAAGAACTCGTTATCTTGCAGGTTTATTTGCCCGAGCAAATGAATGAGGATAAGATTCGGCAATTGGTTAAAGAGGCAATTACTAAAGCTGGCGCCGCCGGAGCGCAAGACACCGGTAAAGTTATGAAAGAATTAATGCCGCAGGTAAAAGGCAAGGCGGACGGGGGATCAGTGAGCAGAATTGTCAAAGAAGAATTGGAAAAATAAAATGACATCATGTTAGAGATAACCAATCTGACGCCTTCAAAGATCGATAAGAAATTTCTGATTAAAGCAGCTGACGTAGCGTCAGCTGCTTTAAATTTGGACGAAGAAATTAGTTTGGTTTTTGTCTGCGACGCGCGGATGAAAACTATCAACAAAAAATATCGCGGCAAAAACGCGACGACGGATGTTCTAAGTTTTGAAGATTTAAATGAAATTTATATCTGTTTGCCGCAAGCTAAAAGGCAAGCGAAACTGTTGAAAACAAGTGAAAAAGCCGAATTGACCCGATTATTGGTTCATGGTATAGTCCATTTAAAGGGGCATGATCACGAAAAATCTGCCAAAGAGGCGGAAAAAATGCGGCAAATTGAAGAGGGAATTTTAAAGAATCTAGAAAGATAAATTCAAGCCCCTGATTTTAATCGTGGTAAGATCTAAAAAAATATCATGGAGCAAATAAATCCGGCCGTATCGGATAATTTCAATACCATCAATCCCCAACCAGTTAAAAACAGAAAAACTTTATTGGTTTTATCTATTGTTTTGGGCATTCTATTTTTAGCGGCTGGCACTGTTTCGGCATACTATTGGTTTGTGCAGAATTATACTCAAAAAGCCTGCACTATGGAAGCTAAAATTTGTCCGGACGGTTCTTCTGTCGGCCGGACTGGGGCAAATTGCGAGTTCGCGGCGTGCCCGAGCGTAAGTCCGCAGAAAATTACAGATATTGATTGCGGCGCCGCGGAAAAATATTTGGATAAAGATTTGGGCATCGCGTTTTGTTATCCGAAAATGCTTGCTGATAAACAGGTACAAATTTTGAAAGAAGGCAATAACATATACGTCGGCGGTAAA
>CAZNNV010000088.1:2591-3060 GCA_964574515.1 uncultured Candidatus Saccharibacteria bacterium | reverse complement strand
AATATTTGATTCGTTATTTGATTTCATATTGGTATCAATCATGTCTTTTGTCTCCATATTTTTATATATTAAGATTAATTTATGATTAACGGCTATTTTTTAGTATACATTTTATAATAAAAAAAGCAACTAAAGTATTTTTAAAATATCCTGGTGAATTTTTTTCCCGCAAGACGCAATAAATCTATTGTTTTTATCTTCATCTTTCTGGCCCTTAAAATCAGTGATGACGGCTCCGGCCTCGCTGGCAATCAGCCTGCCGGCAATAAAATCATAAACCTCGCATTTATTATTTATAATACCATCAATTCTACCGGCAGCCAAAAGGCAAAAATCTAGCGCCACCGACCAGCTGGTGACATATCTTTTATTTTCAGCCACTTGTAATTTTTTAAAAATTTTAATCAGACTTATACTTTTTATCATACTAAAATATCACAATTAATTAGTGACCAAGGAGTGGTTAAGG
>CAZNNV010000088.1:0-2581 GCA_964574515.1 uncultured Candidatus Saccharibacteria bacterium | reverse complement strand
GCCTGGAGAAAATATAACCGCAATTATAAGCGATGTTAGAATCCTTAAGCCCTGATTGCCGGCTGACATGAATTTTTTTGCCGTCGCAATAAGCCCCTTTACCCTTTTGCGCCCAGTAAACCCGGTCTAAAAAAACATCATAAATCGCGCTGAAAACCGCCTCGTCATTTTTCATCAAACCGATACTCACGCTGACTATCGGAATATTTAAAACAAAATTATTTGAACCGTCCAGCGGATCAATAATAAAAGTATATTCGGAATTTTTATCAATATAACCAATCTCCTCGGATAAAATATTATAACCGGGAAATTTTTTCTGCAAATGGCCTATTACGGCTTTTTCTGATTCCAAATCCGCCTTAGTTTGAAAATCATGGATTGTGGATTTTAATTCTGGCCAAAATACTTTTTAATGACTTGGCCGCCCAAACGGGCGGCTTTAATAACTTCCTGATATTCGGAATTAATCATAAAAAATCATTATTACCTGTATTTATTAATCTCCTCTCTCAGTTTTTTCGCCTCTCCCGCCGGATCATCGGCAAAAATTATCCCGCGCGCCGAATTAATAATCAGCCCTTTACCCTCGGAGTTTTTTCCGGCCTCTACCGCCGCCTTGACCTCGCCGCCCTGAGCGCCAATGCCGGGCATCAAAAATGTCATATTGCCGGTTAATTCACGGATTTTTTTCGTTTCCGCGGGATAAGTCGCGCCAACCACTAATAAACAATTATCATTTTTATTCCATTTATCACGGACCGTTTCCGCCACCGCTTGCCAAATCGGCCGGCCGTCGCAAACTAAATCCTGCAGTTCGCCGGCGCCGGGATTAGACGTACGACACAAAATTATACAGCCCTTATCTTTTCTCGCCAAAAACGGCGCCAACGCTTCACCGCCGAGATATGGATGGAGTGTCATGGCGTCAAAGCCCAGCCAGTCAAAAATCTCCTCAATATAGCCGCGGTTGGTGTTGCCAATGTCCGCCCGCTTGGCGTCTAAGATGGTAAAAACATCCGAATATTCTTTTCTTAACCAATCCATCGTCATTTTTAATTCCGCCAAACCCTTATCCCCTCTGGCTTCATAAAAAGCGGCGTTGGGCTTATAGGCCGCCGCAAATTCCACAGTCTCTTCGATTATCCATTTATTAAATTCAAACTGCGGATTGGCCAGCGCTTTAAATTTTGCCGGCAATTTTTCCCAGTCCGCGTCCAACCCGACGCAAAGCAAAGAATTAACTTTATCAACCCGCTGGTTATATTTATCAATAATCGGCATAAATTTTTATTATTCACATAACATACCAACATTCTTGAGTATGTTGGTATGTTATTCGGTTTATTATTTAAGTGCTATCTCTTTCGAAATTTTGGAAAACTCTATCGATTTATCAAAATCATTTTTTGTAATCATTTTTTTAGCTAAATAAAATTCAAGCATTCCCTTAAAATCCATTAAATTAACCAAATCAAATCCATATTTTTTTAAAGTTTCTTTCCCCCCTTCGTTGCGGTCAACGACAATGACTATTTTTTTAATCAGCTTCAAACCACTATCATTCAAAACTTCGATGGCTTTTATCTTTGTAAAAGCCTGACTGGAAACCACATCGTCTATAATCAGCGCCCTTTGACCCTTCTTATATATGCCGTTGATATTTTGCGCGACGCCATGGTCTTTCTTGGCGCCTTTCAGCGCTTCTGAGCGCAAAGTCACCATCGGAACGCCCGTTAAATCCGAAACGGCGGTGGTTATCGGGGAAATAGATTGCGGCAAATCAACCAGCACCTGGGGTTTTATTTTTTTAACTATAACCGCGATCCGTTTGGCAATCTCTTTCCGAATGGCCGGCATGCGAAAAACATCACGTAAATTGAGATAATTCGGGCTGAGCGGCACTTCCGGATGCTCGGCGTGAAGATTAAATTTAAATCCTTCCTTAGAAAACTTAACCGCGCCCAATTTATAAAAATCCAGCGCTAATTGCTGCAGTTTTTTATCCATAATCATGCTAATTATTTATTATTATAAAATTTCTTTTATCTCTTGCGCCAATCCCGGGTTCCACATCGCGCCTGTAGCGCTCATGACAGCATCCGCGCCGGCTTGGCGATATTCTTTGAAATCCGCCGCACCCATAACGCCCCCGACGCCGATAATATTATAAGCCAAATCCAATTCCTCGCGCAAATTCTTCAAACGCCCGACCATTTCTAATCCTGCCCATCGGATACAAGCGCCACAGACACCGCTCATCAGCCTGCCTTCGCCGGGCAAGGCCTGCTGGCCGCTTTCATCAATAATGGCTGCCGGAATAGTATTTATCGCGGCAATGCCGTCCACCACATGGCCGATCCCGCCAACCAGTTTTTTTAAATTTTCTTCGTCCTTAAAATAGGCAATTTTTATAACCAGCGGCGTATCGCCAATTTCATTTTTTATCGCTTCGCTGATAGTTTTTACCCTATCCGCGTCAAAACATAAAAGATTGGCCGTGCCTTCATTAGGGCAGCTAAAATTCCCCTCTAGAATTTTCGCGCCCGTTTCTTTGACCAACCGCGCCGCTAAAACAAAA
>CAZNNV010000087.1:0-3089 GCA_964574515.1 uncultured Candidatus Saccharibacteria bacterium | reverse complement strand
AAAAAGCCTTAAGTTGCGATGGTTCAACGTGCACTTTTCATATAACATATAACACGAAACATGTAACAATCGACAAATAATTATTTTTTGCCTTTTTTGTTATATGTTATATGTTATATGTTTTGTGATTTTTTATTTAATACTGCTTTTCACTTTCTCCAGCACATCCTTCAAATCATAATTAGCTTTAACCAAATACGTGGTCGCACCAAGATTCAGCGCTTTTTGGATATCTTCGGTAGTTTCCAAATTAGTCAGCACAATCACCGGAATATCTTTAGTGGCTTCGTCTTTTTTTAATTCCGCCAAGACTTCAAAGCCGTCAAGCTTTGGCAGAATCAAATCCAACAGAATTAAATCCGGCTTCATTTCTTTGGCGGTCGATAAGCCAATTTCGCCGTCCATCGCCGGCTTAACTTCATAACCCTCTTTCTCCAACGATAAACATAATGTTTTTTGAAGCGTCGGATCATCTTCAACAAATAATATTTTCTGCATGATTATAATAGAATTATGAACCGAGAATTATGAATTACGGAAATCATTAAAACCATTATTCATTATTCATTGTCCATTATTCGTTTAATTTATTTAAAAATTGGCAAAGTAAAATAAAATGTGGTCCCCTGCCCTTCCACTGATTCAAACCAAATTTTGCCCTTGCTTTGTTCAATAATTGACTTAGCTATAAAAAGCCCTAAGCCGGTACCGGCAGTTTGGTATTTCATCACATTATCGGAACGGAAAAATTTCTGGAAAATAAATTTTTGCTGCTTAGCCGGAATACCCACGCCACTGTCTTTAATAGATGTCTTGATCAAACGGCCTTCCTGCTTCATCGTTATTTTTACTTCACCCTTGCCTTTGCTGTATTTAATGGCATTATCAATTAAATTTTGGATAACCATATATAGTTTATCCGGATCGGAATACACAGTGGGCAAAGTTTCGTCAGCATCTAAAATAATTTGCATGTTAGAAGCCTGACAGAGTGGCGCGAAATTTTTGATTATCTTTTCCACTAAAATATACAAATTAGTCTGGCGCGGCACCAATATCACCCGGCCCATTTCAATTCGCGAAACATCCAATAAATCATTTACCAGCCGAATCATTCTTTCATTGCCTTCTTTGATTAAAACAAAAAAGTTTTTCTGTTCTTCGGTTAACTGTCCTAAATGGCCAGAGTCGAAAAGATTTAGGCTCCAGCGGACGCCGGCCAACGGCGTGCGTAACTGGTGCGAAGCGATGCTGACAAATTCCGTTTTCATTTTATTCGCCTGGGCCAGCTTGGTAAAACTCTGGGTAATAAAATGGCCGATAATGAAAATGAAAGCGGTAACGGCTAAAACCAATAAAGCCACAAATTCCGGCTCAACATAGCGGTTGGCGATAAAATAGGTGCCGACCATGACCATAATATTAATCAAGCCAATAACAAAAAACACAAAACTGGGGCACTCCCACAGGCCTAAATTATACTCCTTGCAATCGCGAAAAACATGAAAAATATTAAGTTTTGATAAGTTTATTTTCAACGGCACTATTTCTATTTTAACCGAGAATCAATCAACTATATTTAGTATAGCATATTTAAAATCAAGGCAACAGCCGCCTGTGTATATTTTACCTATAAACCTTGACAGATATTAGCTATATTATGTATAATAATATATTCTTGATTTGGGGCTTTTTTGCCTCAAATTCAAGCGTTCATTGAAAAATGAATATAACCTGAAATGGTCTCCTCCCCGAATATTGGGGATAAACCTTCTTCGGTCTATATACAGGCGCACCGATTAATCCCCGTCCCGCAGTAGCGGGATTAGGGGTAAAAAATATATATAATTTGTCATCGCATCAGCTTTTACTGTTTTCGCGATGACACAAAATTATTTTTCGGCCCCTATATGAGCGGCCGAGGAGGAGGAGACAAATGGCTTACGACAAAAGCAGAAGTGGTGGAAAACGCGGAGGCGGAAGTGGTAGCGGCGGCAGTGGTGGCGGAAGCAACCCCAAGGCCTCGCTGGTTCTTCTTCCGATAGAAATATCGGAGAAAGAAATTAAGGTACGGGCGAAGTTATACAACTCAACCCGCGATCGACTGCTGCAATTCGTTTTGGGCGACATCATTACTCACGATGCGGTAAAAGAGACAAATGCGATGGAAGCAACCTACACATTCTCGCTCCCTCCGAATACCCTGGAAGCGCAGATTACAGTAGAAACCCTTGACGGAGATCCAGCTCTTAAAAGAAGCATCAAAGTCAGAACCGACAAATCAGTCGAGGAGCCAATTATCGGCAAGGTCGCCAAGATAAAAATTATAGGTACTGATAATACCGACAGTTTTTTTCGGGTCATTATCAGCCGGCTTGACGATAAGGGAACGGGAATTCCGGGAAAAATTGGCATCCATGATCAAAAAAAATTACGACGTCAAAAAAGCGATGACGATGGATTAACAGTGGCCACTTTTGCCTTTGGCAAAAGAATAGCCAAAATTTTTCCTTTAGAAAAACCGGAAAGAATGATTGAGGTCGAAATTCCTGAAAATTCACAAACGACTCCGGCACCAGAAGGGACAGCCTGCGGTACGCCGCTACAAACCGAACCCAAAACACCATTTTCCGCTCGGCTCAAAGAGGCCTATCAAAAAGGGCGACACCCAAAATAAAAAGGAGGAAAAAATGACTAATTCAAATTTAGGTTCTGGCCTCAAAGGTCTTATTGGTGACACCTTAGGTGCCACCATCGGCATTAGCATCCGCGACTTTATGGCAGGTCTTTGGAATAAAGGCCGCGAACATGTGGAAAAACGAATTGAAGACCTCATAAAAGATAATCCCCGAGCCGATTTGCTTTATGTATTGCTCGCTTTAGACCCGAATGACGCGGCCAAGCTCTGGCAACGCCACGCAGCTGCCGTAGCCGCCGGCAAAGAAAATTCTTTTACCCGAATCCTGGGCCAAGCACTTCCAAGAAATAAAGAAGGCCAAGTTGACGAAGAACGGGCAAAGAAGGTTTTTTCCGAGCTCGCAAAAATGGACGAACCACAGTTCTATCAAGTAATGGAGGAACTAAATCAT
>CAZNNV010000086.1:0-3106 GCA_964574515.1 uncultured Candidatus Saccharibacteria bacterium | reverse complement strand
CGGTTGAATAAATAAATTTTTTCAGCATATTGCGTTAATTGCCAAGCTGCGTCCTGGCCAGCATCGCCGGCGCCAATAACTGCCACTTTTTTATCCTTAAATAGTGGTGCGTCGCAGGTGGCGCAATAAGTAATCCCCTTGCCTTCAAATTCCATTGCGCCCGACACAGTTAATTGCCGGTATTTTTTGCCGCTGGCAATAATCAGCGCTTTGGCTTGGAAATCGCCTTTGTTTGTTTTAATTGAAAAAATATCCGCATCACCTTTAGTAATTTTTTGGACGCTGATATTTTCTTTTATTTCCGTATCAAATTTTTTAGCGTGTTCCTTAAATTTTTCAACCAGTTCTATTCCTAAAATTTCCGGCACACCCAAATAATTTTCCACCAAATGCGCATCAATTGTCTGGCCGCCAACCATCTGCGCCAGCACTAAAACGCGCAGTTTTTTCCGAACTGCGTAAATTGCCGCCGATAAACCGGCCGGCCCCGCACCAATAATAATTAAATCATGCATAATTTATATCACATATGGCTTATAGCCAATAGCTAATTGCCAATGCGGATGATTATTCCCCTTCTATGCCTGTTAATTTCCAGCTATCCCCCTGAATGCTTTTAATCTCCACTTTGCACGGCATCAGCAGATTAATATTATATGCTAAATTATCCGGCTGAATTGCCTCATCGTGCTCAATCACATTGCCCAATTCTATCATAATTTTTTTAATTTGTGAAAGGTTATTTTGCCGCGCGTGCTCCCGGGCAATTTTAACAATTTGATTAGCAAGATGGAAATCGTGCAATTTGACTTTTGGCATATGGCTAATCGCTTATGGCAAATCTGCTATTGGCTATAAACTACTAGCTATATGCTAATGAGTGGCACAAGTTAGGCACGGATCATAGGCCCGCACCAGCATTTTAATTTTATTTTCTGTTTCTTTCTTCGTTGTTTTTTTATTGGCCAATTCCGACAAATATTCTTTTAAATCTTCTTCCAAGCGAGCGACATTTTGAGCGGTTGGCGTAATAATATTACATTCTTCCACCAAGCCGTCATCATTAATTTTATAATAATAATATAAAGTTCCCCTTGGCGCTTCAATCGCCGCCGCGCCGGCACCAGCCTTTATGCTATAATTTATATTATTTGGTTTTAAATTTGCCATTAAAATTTTATGTAAAATCAATTTGCTTTCTTCCAGACAATGAACAATTTCTATCGCTTGCGCCAAGATATTATAAAAAGGATTAAAATTTGGCAAATTGATTTTTGACAATTTTAGCGTCTTTTTTGCCAGCGGATTTAATTGATGAAAATTATGATTGAGACGAGCCAAGGCGCCAACCATAAATTTTTGGCCGCCGTATTCTGATTGCTTGACCGCGCTATTTCTAATTTGGCGCTCAGTGACAGTATTTAAAAATTTCTCAACCCCCATTTCTTTTTCCGATGGTAATTTTATCAAGCCGTCATAAATGGCGTATTCTTGCGCGTGATGCAGGCAGATATACGGCGCTGAACGAATAAAATCAGGGTATTTTAATTTTATAAACAGGCCGGCTAGGCGTTCGCCGGCGGCTAAAACTTTATCAACTTCGTTAAATAAAATACCAAGCTTATGATTGTCTGGCAATTTAGTAAAGCCGCCGATTTGCGGCGTTAAAGGATGAATTGATCGGCCGCCAATAACTTCAATCAATTGATTGCCAAATTCCCGAATTTTTAAGGCATCTTTGGCATAACCTGGAAATTTTTTGATTAATTTTAAGTCATCTTCAATGCCAAAAAAGTCTGATAAAGAAAAAAAGAAAAGATGCAGGGCATGGCTGTTAATAATTTGTCCCAGCATCATTAATTCGCGGAGCAGTATTGTTTGCTCACTAACTTTAATATTTAGTGCTTTTTCTAGCGCTTTCAAGCTTGTCAGAGTATGGACCACCGGACAAACACCGCAGATTCGCGCTGTGATAGCTGAAACCTCATGAATTGAGCGCGAACGTAAAATTCCTTCTAATAATCTGGCGCCTTCTTGAATATCCAACCGTGCTTTATCAATTTTGCCGTCAGCAATGTCAGCGACAAATCCCGCATGCCCCTCAATTTTGGCAATATGGTCAATTTTTATATGCATAGATAGATATTATATTGAAACAAAACCGTACCAATTTTAATTTGAGCACGGTTTTGGAAAAATAAGCAGTCAGAGATTATTTTAATTTATTATACTGCCGGTTGGATAAAAATTAAGTTCAACAGAATTAACCGGTGCTATTTTACTCCAATTAAATTTCAAACGGTTAAAGGCCTCAGCTGTTTGAATCCATCTTTTTTGGCCATTTTCTAATTTATAAACTTTTGGATCGCTTTCCAATTTAATTAATATGTTATCTGGATATGAGCTGACATTCGTTAAAGGAAGCACAATAACATCCTCCCATTTATTGCCATAGGAATTAAAAACTTCAATATTAGGAATGTGGCGTTTCATGCCTGATTCGGTAACATAATAAACTTTTGGATCGTTAGTAGCGCGCATTAGTTTAATCCGCGAATATTGGTTTAATTGCGTGCTGGTAATTGATTGGATGGTATTCCAGCTGAATCCCCGGGCATTGAAAACTTCTATAGTCGGAATCCATATTTTTTGGTTATTAATGATTTCATATACTTTTTGATCGCCCACTATCCTGACCAAAGTGCCATTGGTTGGTGTCGGGCTGGGACTGGGCGAAGGTGACGGACTGGGAGATGGTGATGGGCTCGGTGAGGGTGATGGTGAAGGACTGGGAGATGGGCTAGGACTGGGCGAAGGTGACGGTGAAGGACTGGGAGATGGCGAGGCGATAGAAAAAGAAATAATATAATCATTTGCATTAGCATTGTTTGTCGTATCATTACACCGAACATAATATGTATAAGAAGAGCCGTTGCTTAAACCAGTGATATTTGTTGAATGATTGAGACTGCCGGTAGTGCCGAAAGTATTAGCCATTAAGGAATAAGATTGGCCGGCTGAGGTTGACCAGCGGCAAGTGGCATTTTTATTTGTTGCGATGGAAATGGCGGTCTGCGAAGGGCCGGCAACTAAGACGCCCGTCGGG
>CAZNNV010000085.1:0-3107 GCA_964574515.1 uncultured Candidatus Saccharibacteria bacterium | reverse complement strand
CCCCAAACCATAAACCGTGTCCGTCGGAAAAACCACCACGCCGCCAGAGAGCATTACTTTGGCCGCTTCAATAACCGCCTCCTCCGAATCCCGCAAATTTTCCGGATTAACTTTAAGAATTTTCATTGCAAAAAGACTGCTTTGAAATACGACAGAATAAAAATTTTAACTTATATATAATCCAAAAAAACCTTACAATTATACTTATAGTATAACATTAACCATATCTAATTAAAGATCAAATAGAAAAAGCCATCAATTACCCGATGGCTTTTTTTGAAAATTTGGTTAAATTGGCCAATCTTCAATAATTATTGCCTCCTTAGAACGAATAGGAAACATTTGGTAAATTTCTTCCGTTATAAACGGCATAAAAGGGTGAAGTATTTTTAAAGAGCCCAATAGGATATAAGCTAAAACCAATTTTGTATTTTTGGAAATTTCCGGTTCTTTCATTTGACTTTTTGCTTTTTCGATGTATATATCACAAAACTGATGCCAAAAAAAATGGTAAATTTCTTGAATCGCTTGGTCAAACCTAAAACAACAAAGAGATTCATTAATATTAACACTCACCTTACGAAAAGCACTAAGAATTAATTGATCTTCCATGGTCGCAGGCTTTGGCTCGTCTTTAGAAATCACTTCTGCTCCTTCGATCATCTGAAACACGAAACGCGAAGCATTCCAAATTTTATTACAGAACTTTTTCCCGGCCATGATATCACCTTCACCAAATCGCATATCTTGCGATTCTGATGCTTGCCAAGAAAGACCAAATCGAGTAGAATCAGCCCCATATTTTTTTACCATTTCGATTGGGTCAATCCCTGTGCCCAATGATTTTGACATTCTTTTACCATCTTTAGTCGTAACAGTTGCATGAATTATAACATCGGTAAAAGGAACACATCCAGTGAGTTCGACAGCTGAAAAAACCATCCTTGCCACCCATAAATTTATTATATCTCGGGCGGTGCTTAAAATATTCGTTGGATAAAAACTCATTGAATCTTTAGTCTGCTTCGGCCATCCCATCACAGCAAATGGCCAAAGAGCCGAAGAAAACCAAGTATCAAAAACATCCTCTGATTGCCTGGGTTCGCAATTGTTACAGATTTCACATTTTGCCGGCTTCTTTATCGAAATGAAGTACTTATCGCTTTCTTTTTCACAAAACCAAACTGGCAACCTATGACCCCACCAGATTTGCCGAGAAATACACCAGTCACGAGCTTGTCCCAACCAATCAATATAGGCCTTTTCCCAACGCTTCGGATAAAATTTTATTTTTCCTTCAATGACTGGATCAATGGCTTTTTTTGCTAAATCATTCATTTTTACAAACCATTGCAACGAAGGAATCAATTCTATTGTGGCCGAACACCGATAACATTTAGGAATTTTATGAGTATAGTCTTCCTTTTTCACAATCAGATTTCGAGATTGTAAATCCGCCAACACCCTCTCCCTGGCTTCAGCCACTTTCAATCCTTGATAGCCTATCGGCACATTTTCCATCCGCCCTTTTCCGTTAATAACCGCCAACATTTCTAACTGATGCCTTTGACCGATCAAGTAATCTTCCATATCGTGTGCGGGGGTCACCTTAACGGCGCCGGTACCAAATTCAACATCAATTACCGAATCCGCAATGATAGGAATTTCTCGATCAGTTAAAGGTAACTTAATTTTTCTTCCGACAAACTCACTATAACGGTTATCTTTGGAATTTACTGCCACAGCCGTATCACCAAACATAGTTTCTGGCCGCGTTGTTGCCACTACAATAAAATCCGCGTCATCATCCGCCAATGGATATATGATAAACCACAAACAGCCCTGTTCTTCTTTATACTCCAACTCGAGGTCAGATAGGCTGGTTTGACAACGAGGACACCAATTAACAACTCTTTCTCCACGATAAACCCAACCATTTTTAACATAGTGCAAAAAAGTTGAGTGCACTGCCTCAGTATAATTTTCATCCATTGTAAAACGAGTCCTTGACCAATCACAGGATGCGCCGAGTTTTTTTAACTGTCCCAAAATTCGACCACCATATTCCTCTTTCCATTTCCAGACCTCTTCAATAAATTTTTCGCGACCCAGATCAAATCTTGTTTTGCCCTCCTTTTTTAATTTTTTCTCGACAACATTCTGAGTTGCTATCCCCGCATGATCCGTACCAGGGACCCAAAGAGTTTTAAAACCCTGCATTCTTTTCCACCTACAAAGAATATCCTGAATAGTTGCATTCAAAGCATGCCCCATATGAAGAGACCCCGTCACATTTGGAGGAGGGATTACAATAGAGAAAGTTTTTTGCGATATCCCTTTTTTTGTTTCATCAGGGATAAAGAAATTATTTTTCTCCCAAAAATCATATATTTTTTTTTCCACACTTTCTGGGTTGTATTGTTTGTCCATGACTTACTCCTTGCTTTATTTATTCAAAAAAAGATTATTCAAAATTTTTATGTCGTAATCATAACTAATCGGCTTATTTAACAATCTGGGCTCAATACCATTTAATTCAAATACTGGCTTAATAACCCGACAGAAAAAATCATAGAGAGGACAAGCGTTGTCGTCTTTTGCCAGTATATTATTATGTATTTTCCATGCCATAATCCGACAACCACCGCCACAATATCTTCTTATCTCACAATCAAAACAATCAGTTTTTGAAAGTGGCAAAGTTTTAAGAGCTTGGGTTGGCGACGCATACCAGACATCAGAAAGAGCTGTTTGCCTTATATCGCCAAGAGGCAACCCTAGTGCAGTTGGACAAGAAATTAACTTCCCATTAGCAGTTAAGGTTAAAGACCATCTCTTATATTCACAACAACAGCTGTCGTCGTGATATAAGTAATAAACCCCTGCCTCTAAATATTCTGTCTTAAAAATAGAACTTAGCTGCACTCTCATTAGGCATGGTTTATCAAGAATGTCCGATAATAAGCTTTTATAAGAATCAAGGATATCGCTCCAGTCAGGGACGACTGAAAGCTTATTTCTTATTGTTTCTCCTTGCTCTCGTGGGACTGATAAGCGCCATCTAAAAATACCCAGAGCTTCCAAAAAATTTCTCATACTTATTAACC
>CAZNNV010000084.1:0-3158 GCA_964574515.1 uncultured Candidatus Saccharibacteria bacterium | reverse complement strand
TTTTGATGATAAGGAATATGAAATTGAAAATGAATTTTTGGGCGGCGCGCTGGTCGGCCGCGAATACGAGCCACTTTATGAAATGAAGCTGGATAAGCCGGGCTGGCGGGTGGCGGCGGCGGATTTTGTTTCCACGGCTGACGGCACGGGCATTGTTCATATTGCGCCGGCTTTCGGCGAAGACGATATGAATTTAGGAAAGAAAGAGGATCTGCCGCTGGTGGTGACCGTGGATTTGGAAGGCAAAATTAAAAAAGATCTGGGCATTCCGGGTGAAGGCAAATTTGTCAAAACAGCTGACGAGGATATCAAGGCGGACCTGAAAAAACGCAAATTTTTATTTAAAGAAGAAAAAATCACCCACTCTTATCCCCATTGTTGGCGTTGCGATTCGCCTTTATTATATTATCCATTAAATTCCTGGTTTGTGGCGGTCAGTCAATTTAAAGAGGCGTTGGTAGCCAATAATCAGCAGATAAACTGGAATCCGGGCCACTTGAAAGAAGGCCGGTTCGGTAAATGGCTGGAAGGCGCGCGCGACTGGGCGATTTCGCGCAACCGTTTTTGGGGCGCGCCGCTGCCGGTTTGGACTTGTCAAAAATGCGGCCAGGTTAAAGTTGTCGGCAGTCTGAAAGAACTGGGCAAGAAAATCAGCAATCTGCATCGGCCACATATCGATAAGATTATTTTTAAATGCTCCCATTGTGACGGGGAGATGCGCCGGGTGGAAGAAGTTTTTGACTGTTGGTTTGAATCCGGCGCCATGCCCTACGCCCAGTGGCATTATCCCTTTGAGAATAAAAAATTAGCGGAGGAGACATTTCCGGCTGATTTCATTGCCGAAGGCATTGATCAAACCCGCGGCTGGTTCTATACCCTGCATGTGCTGGCCGCTGCCCTGACTTTGAATAATATCGGATTAGGGCAGAACAAGCCGGCTTTCCAAAATGCCATAGTTAATGGTTTAATCTTGGCCGAAGACGGCAAGAAACTTTCTAAGAAATTGCGCAATTATACGCCGCCGGAAGATATTTTCGCTAAATATGGCGCCGACACGCTGCGTTATTTTCTCTTAACTTCCACGCCCATCGGCGATGATTATATAATTTCCGACCGGCGGATTGAAGAAACTTACCGCCGGACCATCGCCACACTTTGGCACACTTTTTCTTTTTATAAAACCTATACGGAACGCAAATTTAAGCCGCGCAAAAATTTTGAGCCGAAGAATATTCTGGACCGCTGGATTTTGTCGCGGCTGAATAATTTAACCCAGGAGATTATCGCGGCGATGAACAATTACGATTTGACCAATGGCGCCCGGCCGTTGGATCCGTTTATTGACGATTTGTCTAATTGGTATGTGCGCCGATCGCGCCGCCGGCTGCAAAAGCCGGAGAACGCGGCGGAAAAAAGCGAGGCGGCACAAACGCTTTATTTGGTGCTCTTAAATTTAGTGCAGTTGGCCGCGCCGTTTATGCCGTTTTTGACGGATGAAATTTATTTGTGGCTTCGCAAACCGTCCATGCCGGAATCGGTCCATCTTTGCGATTTTCCCAAAGCGAATAAAAATCTGATTAATGAAGAATTGGAAAAAAGCATGGCGACCAGCCGGGCGATCGTTGCCCAAGCGCTGGCCGAGCGGGCGGCCAAGGGAATTAAGGTCAGGCAGCCGCTGCAGGAATTAAAAATTAAGAGTAATGAATTAAAAGATAAGCAGGAATTTTTAGAACTGATAAAGGACGAAGTTAATGTTAAAGAAGTGGTTTTTGATGCGGAATTAAAAACAGAGATCAAGCTGGAGACGAAAATCACTAAGGAGCTGGCGGAAGAGGGGGCGGCGCGGGAACTGGCGCGGCAAATTCAGGAGATGCGTAAAGTCGCGGGTTTGACGCGGAAAAACTTTATTGCCGTTCATCATGAAAATGCCGGCCCGAAGGCCGAGAATTTTTTGAAAAAATGGGGCGCCTATCTCAAAAAAGAAAATTTGGCGCGGGAAATTTTGCCCCATGACAAGGATGTGAATTATTTAGCGCAAAAAACTTTTGATTTGGCCGGCGAAAAAATCAAAATAGCGATTCGGAAGGTGAAATAATGAACCCCGTTAGAAATTATCGGATACTTTTATTGCGGTTAAGAGATAAAAATATCATGAAAATATATATAATGCTTAAGATAATATTTAATAATTTCTAACGGGGTGAATAAAATATCTGTTTATAAAACGGAAGGCATTATTTTGAGAGCAATCGATTTTGGCGATTTGGACCGGTTGTTGACAATCTATACCCGCGGTTACGGTAAAATTCAGGTGCGGGCGGTTTCGGCGCGCAAAAAAGAATCAAAATTGAAAGGATTGATTTCGCCATATATTCGGGCGAATTTTTTATTGGCGAAAAGCAAGACCATTGATATTTTGACGGATGTGGAAATTTTGGATAATTATCAATATCTGCGCGGTCGCTTGGTTAATTTAGGTCTGGCTTTTTATTTCGCCGAATTGGTTGATAAGTTGGTTTGGGGGAGTGAGTTTGATGAAAATCTATGGCGACTGATTGAGCGGGCGTTTAACGCGCTTAACCAGCCGCGCTACGCCGCGGATTTGAATAAATTAAAAACAGCTTTTGAGAAAAAGCTGCTGGAATTTTTGGGCCATGGTATAGAGCCAAAAAAAACCGCCTTAGAGGCGATTCAGGAATTGATTGGCGAACAAATTAATTCGCAGGAATTTTTAAGGCAGATTTAACTGGCGAGCCGACCGGCGATATTATTGATTTTTATCATTTCCGTTTTTTCTTCGTTTCGTTTTTTAAGCTCCACGGATTTTTCAGCCAGGGTTTTGGCGGAAATAACCAGTCGATAAGGAATGCCGATTAAATCGGCTTCGGCGAATTTGGCGCCGGCCGACAGATCGCGGTCATCATATAAAACTTCAACGCCGGCTGATTGCAAGTCGCTGTAAATTTCTTCGGCGGCTTTTTTAATTTTATCATCTTCGCCCAGTGCCAATAGATGGCATTTGAACGGGGCGACATTCTCCGGCCAAATAATGCCCTTGTCATCGTGGAAAATTTCCACGATGGTACCCATAACGCGCGACGGTCCGATGCCATAACAGCCCATAATGACAGTTTGCTGTTGGCCTTGATCATCGCGGA
>CAZNNV010000083.1:0-3207 GCA_964574515.1 uncultured Candidatus Saccharibacteria bacterium | reverse complement strand
TAATTTTTATTATATATTTTTAATGCCGTTAAGTCAAAAAACTTATATGCGCGAAACAAACATAAAAAAATATGCCGAAAGTTAAGATATTCGCAATAAATATGGCAAATAAAAAAATCCGCCAAACAATAATGGCTGATATCCATTCAATCTTATCGAAAAAAGAAATTTCGAAAGCTAATCATTTTAAAAAAAAGGCGGATAAAAGAACATACATAATCGGCAAATATTTAACAAAGAAAATAATTTCCGAATACTTGAAAGTCGAACCAGAAAACATAACGGTCGAAGCCGATAAAAACGGACGCCCCCACCTACACAAACCAAAAATCAGCCGTTTTGATTTTAACTTATCGCATTCCGGCGACTGGATAGTTTTCGCCTTTGTCGGCGCCGGTCAAATAGGAATCGACATAGAAAAAATCCGACCGATTAACTTAAGGATTGCCCGAGAATATTTTACGCCGTCTGAACAGTCATATGCTTTCAATGACAAAACGCTGGACAACTTTTATAAACTGTGGACGCTAAAAGAATCTTATACTAAAGCCATCGGCAAAGGACTGTCTTTTCCTTTAAAAAAATGTGAGTTTATCTTCAAATCGAATAGAGTTTTATTAAAAGTTAAAAATAAAAACACAACCAAGTGGTCGTTTAAAACTTTCAAGATAGACCGCATTTATCAGATAGCGGTTTGCGCGGACAAAAAAAGCGCCATTGACGATATAATTATTAATAAAATCCCGACATTAAAAACCAGCTAAAAAAATAATTCATTCATGGACAAAGTCATCTTTTCGCAAATTCAGATCGATATTACATCACGCTGCAATATGAAATGCCGGCACTGCCGAGACATAGCCACCGGAATTAAAGGCGAACTTTCGCTTCAAGATATTGAAAAAATATTGAAGTTCGCTTCTGCTTATAGGCAAAAAAAATTTTGCGTAACTATCAGCGGGGGAGAGCCATTACTGCATGCCAATTTTTCCGAGATCCCGGCAATGTTACAAAAAAATAATGTCAATAGAGTCATAATTACGACAAATGGATCGTTGGTTGGCAAATCAATCGTTGAACGGCTGAACTATTATGATTATAGTACAATGTGGCTAATCAGCATTGATGATTCAAGGAAGGCATTTCATGATAATTTCCGCCGGTTTAAAGGCGCATTTGATCGCGCGCTAAAATCAATAGATATCATAAAAAAATATTCGCCATCCAGTACAAAGGTTTTGATAAGAACGACTATTGTGCCTAGCAGTATTCCAAGAATGAAAAGAATGGCCGCATTTTTTTACAAAATTGGCGCGGATGGTGTTGTTTTTTGTTGCGTGCTGCCAGCCGTAAACAGTCCGAAAAACATTAAAATAATAATGAATGCAGAACAAAAAAAATTATTTTTGGAGCAGGTTCAACATTTAAATAATAGCAGCCGGAAAGGATTTGCCATTAGAGTTCTTGATCCTTTAATCGTGATTTTAGATAATAAATTAAATCATATCGGCGGATGCAGCCCCTGCCATGCAGGGATAAACACTTTTAGCGCACGCCCTAACGGCAATATAGTGCCTTGCGCGGCTATGAATTTGCCGATTGTGAATATCAAAGGAAAATCGACAAAAGAAATTAGCAAAATATACATCAACAGCCCGATAATAAAAAAACTGCTAAAAAAAGAATATTCCGACAAATGTTCCTGCTGTTCACTAAAAAACAGCTGCGGTGGCTGCCGAGCCAGAGCCTGGTCAGGTGGCAATTACCTCGGAAACGATCCCGATTGCTGGATTTAAACCAATTCTATGTCAATCCAAATGATTACATTCATAATAAACAACGTATCTTAAGATATTGATAATTTGATTATATTAGAGCATATGAAAAAAATAGAATGCTTAAAGAAACAATTTAGAATAATCACATATAAAAATAATCTTATAGCTATATCCAGCCGAAACCGCGGATTCAAAAAAAAATCAGCTATAATTTATTCTCACGGAAAATTTATTGAAGATTTTGGCATAAATTCAGCTCTGAATTTCGGCTATGATTTATATAACATTATGAGTGCCGTGGAAAAAGCCGGCTATTTTTGTTTTATCCCGTTGAGACCAAAAGATACATATAATCGAAAATGCAATAGAATACTTAAAGAAAAAAAAGCTCCCGAATATCGGAATAATTGCTTATTCTAAAGGCGCAAACTTAGCAATAAATACTCCCGCTATAAATAATTTATCTGCTGCAGTAATTATAGCTCCCCGGATGAAAGAAGACACAATAAACAGGATAAATTCCTTTAAAGTACCGCTATTATTAATTCTGGGCGCTAACGAAAAAAAGGCATTCCGTCAAAATCCCAAAAAAAATAAAAAGGAAATAAAAATATACCGACAAGACCACATTTGGTTTTGGCAACCAAGAGGTCAATACTGGACCGATAGCATTAATTTCATAAAGAAAACGATGGCAAAATAATCATCTCCTATGACAAATGGAATAAAAAATTTAATAATCATCTCAATAGATAATCTAAGAACAGACTGCATCGGTGCTAACCCGGATAAACGACTGTTAAAAAAATATCGTCTAAAAACAAAACTGAGAACGCCGATACTGGATAACATAGCCAGAAAGGGTGTTTTTTTTAATAATTGCGTTACCGCCGCGCCTTACACTACGGCCGCCCACGCTTCGATACTGACCGGTAAGTGGCCGCGCGAACATAAATTAATTGAATTCTTCAGGAATAAATTAACTGGGGATACTATTTTGGATATATTGAAAAAAGAAAAATTCTTAACGTTATTTCAGACGGATTATCCCTTTTTGCTTGGCCCGGCTTTGGGTTTCGGCAAAAATGCCGATAAATTTATAGCGAGCCAAGAGTCAATGAGCTTCAATTGGATAAAAAAGAACAGGCAAAAAAGGCTGGTTTGTTTTTTTCATTTTTCTGATATCCACAGCCCGTATGGCTTTAATAATCTGCCGGAGGACAGCCGCCAATACGAAAAAGAAATTAAAATTTTGTTAAAAAAATATAGAATTGAAGCCGATAATAAGATCAAAGCTGAGGGCGGTTACATATTCAGAAGCATGGAGAAAAAAGAAATTATACTAAACCAAAATTATCAAAAAATCATTGATGAAATGTATAATTTGAAAAATTATAGTGCAATAATGGATTTATATATCAATGGCATT
>CAZNNV010000082.1:0-3310 GCA_964574515.1 uncultured Candidatus Saccharibacteria bacterium | reverse complement strand
CAATACCAGCGGACACATAAATTATTTGACCAGTTTCTCGGCGCTTTTGATGCGGCAGATGAAGTAATCATTTTGCCGATTTATAGCGTGGCGGGGCGGGAAAAAGATGATATAAAAAGAAAAGTCAGTTCGGATAAATTAGCAACATCTATTCGAGAAGTCCGGAGTAAGCCAGGAGATATTATTTATTTAGAAAGTTTTAATCAAGCGGCGGCACACTTGCGCCAAAAATTAAAATCCGGCGATATTTGTATCATTATGGGCGCTGGCGATATTTATCAACTGACCGAAAAAATAATCTAACAGCCGGTTAAAAAATATTTTATATGGAATTAAAACCTAACCAAGGAAAAAAAATAGGAATTGAAATTAATGGCGAATTATATGAACGATGGCCGATTAGAACGCGCGTTATTATTACCGGCGATGATTTAGCCGGAGTTATAAAAGAATACGCGGCGCCATATTGGCAGGCAGGCGATTTAGTTTTTTTAAGCGAGAAGATTGTTGCCATCAGTCAGGGCCGGGCTTATCCGATAAAAGACATTAAACCTTCAAAGCTCGCCAATTTTTTAGTTAAATATGTCCATAAATCAGCTTATGGCATCGGTTTGGGCAGCCCTTGGACAATGGAGTTAGCTATTCGTGAGGCCGGTGCCTGGCGGATTCTATTGGCTGCGGCCATCGCGGCACTCACCAAACCTTTGGGCATCAAAGGATTATTTTATCGGGTGGCCGGTAAAAATATCAACGCAATTGATGGGCCGTGCTCTTATACTTTGCCGCCTTATAATGAATACGCGAAATTAGGGCCGAAAAATCCCGATCAAGCAGCTCGCGATTTAGCGAAGAAAGGCGGCAACGAGATAGTGATTATTGATGCCAATGATTTAGGGGTGGCGGTGCTGGGCAAATCAAGCGATAAAATATCAGATGAATTTTGCCATAAGGTTTTTAGCGATAATCCGCTGGGCCAAACAACTGAACAAACGCCGATTTGTCTGGTCCGAAAAAAATAAAAGGCGTCATTTTATATAGAGAAAAATTATGGATAATTCCCATCATTTGCTGCCTGAGAGCGAAAACCATAATCATCAATATTCAAAAAATACCCGTTATTTTAAGAAAACCGTTATTATTTTATCAATTTTTATATTTATTTCAGCCGGTTTATTATTGCCGGTTTTTTCATCGGAAAAAAATTATGTTTTCATTCCTTCAATCATAGAGCCAGGGTTTTTTCCAATCAGCGAAGACGCGAAAAAAAAGATAGAAATTAATTTGATGGAACAAAAAATGTATTTATGGCTTGACGGGGCGGGGATTGATGAATTTATTATTTCCAGCGGTAAAAAATCGACACCAACCAGAACGGGCAGCTTTTCTGTTTTAAGCAAATACCCAGTTGCCTACGGGGTGATAGATGGCATTGTTTGGACAATGCCATATTTTCTAGGTATTTACATGGCTGGCTCAACGGAGAACGGTATCCACGAATTGCCGTTGGCCAATGGTTGGCGCGAATCAGCTCGAAGCCTGGGCCGGCCAATATCCCACGGCTGCATCAGGCTAGCCATAGGGGAGGCGGTTATCGTTTATAATTGGGCGGATTTAGGCACGCCAGTTTTAATACATTATTAATTTTTTTAATTTAATAAACGCTGAAAAGGGGCGTTTTTTTTGCGTCTTGAAACAGATATTGGTTTAATGCTATAATGGATTATAAACAAATGCGTAATTTTTTTATAAAATTTTCAATTGTCTTTTTTGTAATCGTTCTTGGCGGCATATTTTTGTTAGGCAATTTTTCTTTAGCCCAGAATCAGAATCAAACTTACGGCGATTCGGATGTGCCGGTTATTTTGCCGCGTTCTACCTGGGAATACACCGACACTGAACGCCCTAATGACTTGGCCGCCTTTAGCCAGTGAGACACCATCGGATTGGCAGCCGGTAGAGCGGATTATTATTCATCATTCCGCCACGCCCACCAGCGATCCGGTTTCCGCCATCAGCCGCATTCAAAGTATTTATCGTTTCCACGCCGTTACTCAGGGTTGGGGCGATATTGGTTATAATTATATTATTGATCAGCAAGGCCGGATCTATGAAGGCCGTTATGGCGGCAATGGTTCGCGCGGCGCCCCTGTTTTTCGCGACCAAAATGGCGGTGATAATTTTAATTATGGTTCAATCGGTATCGTGTTGCTGGGCGATTATTCCACTCAAGATATTAATCAAGCGATGTATAATTCGCTGGAACGGCTGGTCGGCTGGCTCGCCGCCGCCAATAATCTTGATCCGCAAAAAATCAGCACAGCGGCTATTTGGAATAAAGACCGGCAGATGTTTTCTTCTGTTTTTACCGGCTATGCGGTTTTGGGCCATAAGGATATAGACAGCACCAGTTGTCCGGGGATGGTTAGTTTAACAAGAATCAGGCAGAACGCGGCTGTTTTCAGGCAGAAATTCAGCAATTATATTTATCAGGCCAATGGTTCTGGCCGCGTTTATGCGATAAAAAGCGGCACGCGCCGTGCGTCTTTAAGTTTAGCCGAATACACAGCAGCTGGCGGAGTCTATGATAAAATTGTTTCCCTCAGCCAGACGCAGCTGGATATATTTTCTGAAACCAGATTTTTGAAATATCCCGACGGAACGCTTTTTCAAATTAATGGCGAGCCAATGGTTTATTTGATTGATGGCGGCAAGAAACGCGCCTTTCAGTTGACTGCGGCGCAATTTATAAAACTCGGCTTTAATTTTGCTCTGGTTAAAAATTTAACGGTTGACGATGTTTTGGGCTATCAGGAAGGTCCGTTGATTAAATATGGCGCGGATAATAATTTATTAAGCGACGGGGCAAAGGTTTATTTGATGCAGAACGGGCGGAAACACTGGATAACTTCCGGCGAGCTTTTCGCCTTTAAAGGTTTTATATGGAGTAATGTAAAAAATGTCGGCGCGATCGAAATAGCGGCTTATTTGGATGGCGAGATTATTAAATATCCCGATGGGCGGCTGATTAGAGAAAAGAACAGCCCCGCGGTATTTTTAATTGAAAACGGAAAAATCCGGCCGATTATCAGCGCTGAAATTTTCCAAAACTTGGGGTATCAATGGAGTCGGATTTTAATAGTCGGTGATGGGGAGTTATCATATTATGTCCGGACAGAACCGGTTAAATATCCGGAAGGAAAATTATTGCGGGCAAGCGCTGAAAATACCGTTTATTTGGTTTCTGGCGGAGCACTGCAGCCAATTGATGCAGCGACTTTCAAAGCGCGCCGGTACAGATGGTCCCAGGTTT
>CAZNNV010000081.1:2844-3439 GCA_964574515.1 uncultured Candidatus Saccharibacteria bacterium | reverse complement strand
TCTTTTAAAAGCCACGAACTTGATTGACTTTTGCCGCCCTTGCCGACATTAAAAACCGTTTTACAGCCAATTTTTTTACAAGTTGCTACTTCCGGCACGTCGTCTTTAAACCGGTCGCCGCCATTGGCAAAAATATCCGGCCGCAATTCTTCCAATTCCCGGCTGATACTATATTCTTTTGAATTCCGATCATAAACTTTTATTGACTTTTTTTGTTAACTGCTTTTCGTTCCCTCTCTGGCATAAAAACATGCCGGCCTTTGATGCTAAACCAATTATCATTGTTTAAAATTACCACCAACTCATCGCCCAATTTTTTAGCAGCTGCAAACAGCCGGATATGCCCCGAATGAACCGGGTCAAACCCGCCTGAAACCGCTACAACGATTTTTTTCTTTTTTATTTTTGGCATATAATGTTTTTTGACTTACAGGGTCTCAATAAATTCCTCGACCGAATCAGGTGAAAAAAAATCCGTTAGAACAGGCTTCTCAGTCGGCGAACTGCCGGCTAAAAAATGATATGACTGGTAATTTTCATAATCAGGATATTTATCCCTTATTTTTCCAACATATGCCGCGATGCGTTCGGAAGT
>CAZNNV010000081.1:2185-2834 GCA_964574515.1 uncultured Candidatus Saccharibacteria bacterium | reverse complement strand
CATCATGGCAGTTTAAGCAAAGAACATAGATTAAATATAGAGAAAAGAATGAGATCTGCTGTTCAAGCTGTCCTATCTTGGAGAGATCATGCCAAGTCTAGTGGGGCTGTGTTCGCCGATGATACTGCTGATGAGAAGATTCGAAAAATAATGGATATTTATCCCTTATTTTTCCAACATATGCCGCGATGCGTTCGGAAGTTTCTTTTAAATCACGCTTATAGGCCTCAAGCAGTTTTGATGTTATTTTTTGTTTTATCGGGTTTTCCGGCAATTCCGGAACTTCCGGCTGATATGGCTGGCCTGTTTTTTCCATATTTTTTATAATATTATTATTTATTTCCTAAAAATTTTTCAATAATTTCAACTTTTTCCGCCCGGCCCATTTTTCTATAGGCCTCTAATTCATCAGTTAACAAAAAACATGGTAAATTAATACCATTAAAATTTATTAAAATTTTCCGCCCTAATGCTTCTGGCTGACGGGCAATATTGTTTACATTGCCCAAAACCTCAATCTCAACGCTATCAATTTTATAAAAACTTCTGTATGAATTTCTTCCCTCGCTTTCATCAAAATAGATATCTTTAATGCGATATTTTTCTAAAATTTTATCGACTTGATGTTGTTTGGCCTTTGTTTCCTGTA
>CAZNNV010000081.1:0-2175 GCA_964574515.1 uncultured Candidatus Saccharibacteria bacterium | reverse complement strand
GGCTGACCCCCGATACCCTGAACATATAAGTTTCCCGAGCCAATAAAAGCATAATTTATGCCATCTAATTTCTCTTTGATAATGCCCAATATCTTATCAATTTTCATATTTTATTTTCCCACTACTTTTTCTTTTTTGAAACCGCAAAGGGAATTTCTTCCCAGTCCCGCACCTTTCTGATTCGCTTATTTTTTTGCCAAACGGTTTCTAGCAATTTTAAATCGGCTGCCAACTGCCGGCCGAGACCCAATAGCGCGACAATATCTTTAGGAAAACACTTTTTGCCGAATCCCCGCTCAGTCGTCACATCCAGATGTGAATCATATATCCGCCTATCCGCCACCATCATTTTTTTCATCTCTTCATATTTTATGCCCAAAGACTGGCATAAATCGTAAACTTCGTTCGCGAAAATTACTTTCGTCGCGAGATAAGTGTTAGCTGCGTATTTAACCATTTCGGCTGTCGTCGGATCGGTCTGAAAAATCCGCAAGCCGGGAAAACGCTGCTGGTATAAAGAAACCACGCGCCGCGAAACCAAATCATTATTAGCACCAACGACGGTTCGATCCGCGTTCAAAAAATCTGTTAAATAATTTTCTTCGGTCAAGAATTCCGGATTAAAACAAAATTGGCAATCAGAATATTCTTTTTCAAGCGCCGCCGTTGTCCCCGGCACCACTGTTGATTTGATAATAATAATTTTGTCAGTCCCGCGCGCGTACCTGGCAATTTCTTTGACTGATTGTTTGATAATAGATAGATCAATCCCCCGCTCATCATCCTGCATGGGCGTTGGCAAACAGATAAAAATATACTCACTGTCTTTAATAACTTTCGCCAATGGCACCGATTTCCTATATTTATCATAAAACAATATCTCGTAATTGTCTCTGATTTCCGGCCGCGAAAAACCGTGAGCCACCGCCTGGCCGACAATTCCATAACCCACAATGCCGATTTTCGCCGGCAAAATTAATTTATTTTTCGGCATAAATTTAACATCCCTACATTCTCAAGTATGTTAGTATGTTTATTTCCCACAACACTTTTTAAACTTCTTTCCGCTACCGCATGGGCAAGGATCGTTGCGGCCGATTGTTTTTTTGCCGGCTGCCGGCTGGCTACCGGCTGGCTTATTTTCTGTCACAGCAGCAGATGGCAAAGAATGATGGGCAACGGGCGTTTCCCTAGTCAGCGTTACCTTATATATAGAACCGACAAATTGCGTTTCAATCACCGCCAATAAATCTTGAAACATCCGGTGGCCTTCGCGCTTATATTCCACCAGCGGGTCTTTTTGCCCATAGGCGCGCAGGCGCACGCTATCGCGCAAGTACCCCATTTCGTCCAGATGTTCCATCCAAAGCATATCAATTGTCCGCAAATAAAAGAGCTTCTCAATCTGCCGCATCGGTCCCGCGCCTAGCGCCTGCTCCTTTAATTCATAGGCGCTTTTAGCCAGCCCGATCAAATAATTTTGCAGTTCATCGCGCGAACTGAATTCACTTAATTTTTGTCTAGCGTCATTCGGAAAGGGAAAAATATTATTTAAATTTTCATAAATTTCTTCCGTGTTCCAATCTTCTTTATAGCCCGCCGCGTGAACTTCAACAATTCTCATTATTTGTTTATCCACTAATTCTAAAACTTGGTCTTTTAAATTTTCGCCCGCCAATATTTCCCGGCGCCGGCGATAAATCGTTTCCCGCTGTTTATTCATCACGTCGTCGTATTCCAAGACGTGGTTTCTGGTATCAAAATTAAAACCTTCTTCTAGTCCTTGCCTTCGAATTGCAATGATTAATACTGCTTCCGCAACCTTCGGATCACATTTTCTATCCGAATATCGAGACTTATTCATAGCCTGATTCACAATATTCCCTAAACTTAGTCTTTTGGTGATTGTTTGCTGCGTTAAATCCTGCATTACTTCCAGCATAGTTTTCTCCCCAAAGCCGCACTGGGCCCTTATCATTCCATCTAAAAATAAATTAGCCTCACTTGTTTCACTTAGCGAGCGTCTAATATCAGTAAATATCCTCTTAATTTCCATCGGTGGTACTTACAATCCCAGCGGTTCAATATGTCAAGTTTTAATTGGGTGGCAACTGGGGGTAGTGGCACTTTTTCCATTTTTTGCCGCTACCGCACCAGCAGGGGTCGTTGCGGCCG
>CAZNNV010000080.1:0-3451 GCA_964574515.1 uncultured Candidatus Saccharibacteria bacterium | reverse complement strand
ATATTGGCGTTGAGATGTTCCGCCGCGTCACGAGCGGTAAATTCATTATAGACGAAAGCGGCGCGAATACCGGAAAATCTGTTTGCCACTATGCACATGCCCTGACCGGCGCCGCAAATCAAAATTCCGCCGGCATCAGCCGTTTCCTTAATTTTCTTCGCCATCATCACCGCAAAATCAGGATAATCATCGTCCGGTTCCAGTTCAGTATTGCCCAAATCTTCCACCTCATATTCCTGGGCGATTAAATATCTTTTTAATTCTTCTTTTAGCGGATAACCGGCGTGGTCAGCGGCAATATATAACATAGAATTTATAAATCATGAATTAAATAATCAAGGATAAAAATCCTATGATTTATTATTCATAATTTGTTATTCAATTTTTTGATTTTCTTTTTTCCACTCCTTAATTTTCTGATGGTTTCCCGATAGTAATACTGCCGGCACTTGCCATCCCTTAAAATTTTCAGGCCTAGTATACTGCGCGTGCTCTAAATAGTTTTCTTCGCCATGGCTTTCTTCTTTCAGGCTTTCTTCTTTGCCCAAAACCCCTGGCAATAGCCGCGATATCGCATCTACTAATATCATAGCAGGAATCTCCCCGCCTGTCAGCACAAAATTTCCCAAAGATACCTCTTCGTCAACAATATATTCAGCTACTCGCTCATCCACCCCTTCATATCGCCCGCAAATCATGATAATTCGGCCATATTTGGCCAAACGCCGCGCATCAGCCTGCGTAAATCGCTTACCCTTAGCGGAAAAAAGTATCACCCGTGTTTTTAATTTTGAACTTTGGGATTTGAGCTTTTTTACCGCCTTATAAATCGGTTCTACCATCATCACCATTCCCGGCCCGCCGCCATAAGGCTTGTCATCTACTGATTTATGGTTATCGATTGTCCATTGGCGCAAATCGTGTGTTTTAATTTCTATTAATTCCTTTTTGCGCGCCCGCGCCAAAATTCCTTCGCCAAAATACGAATCAAAAATTTTCGGGAAAATTGTGATAATATCAAATTTCATAGTCCTATTTCCATTCTATCATTTTTTGCCAAAAACAAAAGCCGCATTACTGTGGCTTTTGTCTAAAATTAAAAATTGAAATTATAGTTTCAATTCATCAACAACCTGGTCAACATCGCGAACGACGGAACTTTCTTCCGAGCGCATCGGACGCGGACCACGGCCGCCTTCCGGCTCTTCAATTTTGAAGTTAACGCGGGCGTTATGCTTGGCCCCGATAACCCGTAAAAGAGTGCGGATGGCGCGAGCGGTTGAGCCTTGCCGGCCGATAACTTGACCCATATCCTGCGGATTGACTTTGAGAGTTAACAAAACTCCCATTTCATCAACCGTGCGGTCAGTCTTAACCTCGTCCGGATGGTCAACAATGCTCTTGATGACAAAATCAACAAAATCCTGATCTGGATAATTTGCCATGTCTTTCTTTATTTTTTACTGTTATATATACTGTCATTCCCGGAGTAGTCGACCCAGAATTCTCTGCCTACTGCCGTTATTTTTAATATATCACCTGCCGCGTTTTGGTGTCAATGTTAGAAATAAAAAATGCGGGGCTATACCAACCCCACATTTTATACTAAAATATATTTTACTTACTAAATATTACTTTTCTTCCACTGCCGTCGGTGCCTCAGCTGTTTCATTTTTTATTTCCGGTGTTTCCGTTACTTCAATCTTTTCTTCCGCCTTGTTTTCTTCTAAAACCGGTGTTTCAATATTTTCCGCTTTTTTACTTTCTTCCGCTGCCTTAACGGCTTCTGCTTCTTTTGCCTTTCGCGCTTCCACGGTTTTCTTTTTCGGCTGCCAGGCCTTAACTTTTTTCGCTTCCACGATTTTTTCACTCACTAATAAATTATGCACGGTCGGCGAGGCCTGAGCGCCTTTAGACAACCAATACAAAATCCGATCCTGTTCAAAATTCTTGGTTTTCAATCGCGGATTATAATGCCCTAAAATTTCAATAAATTTGCCCTTAACGGAACTCTTTTTATCGGCCAAAACAACCCGATAAGCCGGGGCATTCTTTTTACCAATTCTAGTAAGTCGTATTACTAACATATAAATAAAGCTACACTAAAAATAAATTATTGTCAAAAATTTTATCGCTTTACTGTCTTGGCTAAGCAATAAACACAAAGACAAACTCCAGTTAAAATCTACTTGCTATTTCCGTTCCATTCCTTCACCCGCAAAGCATTTTCCGCCGCCTGTTGCTGGCCTTCCTGTTTAGATGAACCCTCGCCCTCAGCCACCAGTTCACTTTCTAAAAATACGCCAATTTTAAAATGTTTAGCGTGGTCTGGTCCCCATTCTTTCAGCACCTCATAACTGGGCGTGATCCCCACCCGCTCCTGCGCCTCTTCCTGAAAAACACTCTTCGCATCACGGTATGAGCCGGTTTCTAAAATCTGTGGCAAATGAGTTAGAATATTTTTTTCAATAAAAATCTTTACTGCCTCAAACCCTTGGTCTAAATAAATCGCGCCAATCAATGCTTCCATGGCATTGGCTAAAATACATTGCCGCGCCCGGCCAGTATCTTTAGCCTCGCCGCGGCTCAAAAGCACAAAATCGTTTAAATTTATTTCTTCCGCCACTTCGGCTAATTTTTTGGCGTTAACCAGCGCCGCCCGCCAATTGGTCAGCTCGCCTTCCGGACTATTATAATTTTTGAATAAATTTTCCGTAACAATCAATTCCAAGACCGCATCGCCTAAAAATTCCAACCGCTCATTATGATCTAGCTGAAAACTCGGATTTTCGTTCAAATAAGACCGGTGGGCCAAAGACTGTAATAACAAATCTTGATTATCAAATTTAACACCAATCCTCTGCTCTAATTTAGATAGATCCTTCATTTAAAATTCATATAACACAAAACATGTAACATGTAACTTTTGCTCAAACCGACGCATATCCAGGCCGGCAGAAATTTTGTTACATGTTGTATGTTACATGTTATATGGTTTATTCATCTTTCTGCGGCTCGCCGATTTCACGATAAATTGTCCCGAGGACGCCATTGACGAATTTACCAGAACTCTCGCCACCAAAATTTTTTGCCAGCTCAATTGCCTCATTTATTGCCACCTTAGGCGGCACTTCCTGGCGGTTGCCAAAAAGCAATTCGTATAAACCTAGGCGCAAGATATTGCGGTCAACCAAAGTTATCTGCTCTAAGGGCCACTCCGGCGCCGACTTAGAAATAATTTTATCCAGCTTAGCCAAATTATCAATCACGCCATTGACTAAACGTAAAATGAAATCTCGGCCCTCTATTCCCGGCCCAAATTCTTGGATATTTTTTTCTAAAATCCCTTCCAGCTTAGTTGCCTCCCGTCCCCAAAAATCCCATTCGTAAAGGGTTTGCATGGCAATGGAACGAGATAAATGACGATTAGCCATAAAATTATTTTGATTAA
>CAZNNV010000079.1:0-3496 GCA_964574515.1 uncultured Candidatus Saccharibacteria bacterium | reverse complement strand
CATTCGGGTTAGATTATCTAACTGGTTTTGAGTTTCAAGCAGAGTCCTTGATTGGTTCTCATGGATTTTCTTTCGTGATTCTATCTCTTTATCGTTTGCGGAGTTAAGAACTTCTAGCGCGAATTCTCTGAATTCTGGTAGAATCGTATATTTTTTCAGTTCGGCTTCAATCTGGGCTTCTAATTTTTCTTCCCGGATGCATTCTTTTTGCGAGCAGGGGATATTTGTTTTTCTTTTGGTGCAGTGATAATAAGTATATTTTTTTATAGAATTATCGGATTTCCTGATTTTTGTTTTAGTCTCGGCTGTTATCATGCATCCGCATTCGGCGCACCTAATCATTCCGGTAAAAGCAAATTCATGGCTTTTGGGTCTTGGTTTTCCTTTTCTTCCTAATATAATTTGCGCTTGATCATATTCTTCCGCGGTAACCATAGCGGGATGCTTTCCCGGATAATGCTGTCCTTTGTGATCTATGATGCCAGTATAAAAAATATTAGTGAAAATTTTATATAAACCGCTCATGGCTAACGGTTTATTTCCGCTATGTCTACTTTTTGGCGATCGGAAGCCCCAATCATCATTTAATATTTTGAGAATTTTGGGGACTGTATAATTACCGGTTAGCATAAGATCCCATGCCTTTCTAATAAGTGGAAATCTTTCCTCGTCTTTTAAGAGAATATGTTCCCTTGTGTCGTTTAAGTATCCCATTGGCGCCGGCCCCGGTCGCCATCCTTGTTCAAGTTTGCCTTGAAGGCCTCTTTTTACATTCTTGCTCAATTCTAATAAGAATTGATTTGCCATGCCGCTTTCGACGCTCATTAGCAAAACATTGTCATCGGGCAGATATTCGCGATCGATTGTTCGAATCGACTTGATGACCCCTTGTTGTAAAAGCCAGCTGATTGTCCCGCTGTCTACTGGATTTCGAGATAGGCGATTCATTTGCCAGCACAAGATTCCTTCGGCTTCGCCGTTTTTAATGCGGTCGACCATCTCTTCAAAAAGCGGTCGGTTGTTTGGTTTTTTTGCCGATTTTGCTTCCGTAAGAATGCTCTTTATCGGGATTTTTATTTCGCCGGCCAATTTTTTAAGGCGATTTACTTGATCGTCTATTGATTGGACTTGTCGCTCTTCGCTTTCGGACGATTTTCTTGCGTATAGGAAATATTTAATTTTCTTCTTTTCGTTGTTTGACATTTTTGGTTAGATTGGGTTATATGGCAATTATGCCGCGAAGCTCTGCTTTTTGCCAAGCCTAAAGACATGTCTTTATTAATCCCTTCCTGTTAGAAGAAATATAGACTAGAGAAATAATTATATTTATTACTATAGTAGCTGGTAAAATGCTTTTACTATAGTAAGAATTATTCATTACAGACAGGTATAGATTCATATTCATATTGCTCTAATATCTCTTTTGAGATTTTATTCCAGAGAGATTTTTCGATAAGATTGAACTTAAAAAATCCGGCGCCAAATTTTTTACTAGGAGGTACGATGTAGGGACTTTGATCAAATTTACTTGTTCGTATTGTGAATCCATTGCAAGAAAAATACCTGTTTTCTTCGTCGATAAATTTAATAGAAACATATGCTAATAAATCAGGGTATTTTTTATCCGTTGCTAATTTTATTGAAAATTTTAATTCTACAAAGTTAATTTTCATCACCGCTTATTAGTTGGATTTTACGGATTTTAGATTTCTCATTAAGCCATCGCAAATTGCATTCAGGCACGAAATTTAAGGAGACAGTTGGCATTTCGACTCCGCCGGATATAAACTCTCGTCCGGCGATCTTTGCCATTCTGGGTTCTCGCATATAGCGACACTTATCTTGTCTGCCGCCAGATCGTAGATCAAGTTCAAAATCTAATGGGCATAGATTTTGAGAACATAATTTATAACGGGAGCAATTTTCCATGTTATTTTTCATGTTTTTTGTCGCGCATAATGATTATTGGTTTACAAATTAGCTCAATTAAATGTACGAGTTTTGATGCTTTTTTAATCGCTTCTGCCTTAGAGATTTCCTTTTTGAATCGGTTCTTGTAGAGTATTTGAAATTTTGAGATTTGTTCGTCTGAAAGCATAAAGTTGGGTAAGAAATAGTAATCTAGGTTAAAGGCGCGCCACAGGGGCAAACATTGGGCTGCAGGGCGCCTTGGTTAAGTTTAGATACAAACAAATGCCCTTCAGTGCGGTGATCTGCTGAGGGGCATTTGTTTAGTGATCACCGCGATTGAAAACTAAAAAAACTGTGAACTATATTCACAGTTTAAGCGCACGATAATAATGGCGATAGGGAACTTTAAGGGGTATCCTTATGATTCCTCAAAAGCCTTTTATATTTAAGTAGATATTTTCTAACGGATTCTGCGGGGTCTTTTCCTCGAAGCATAAGAATTTTTGCGATGAGCTGATACTTGTAATAGTGTTGATATTTTGATTTTTCTATACCTGCTTGTTTATATAATTCGTTAATCGGTAATCGATCTAATCTTAGAATATATAAAATCAGATCAGGATATTTCAGTTTTCTATGACGGCGGTTTTGGTTCCCCAAGGAGAATCGAATATTAGGCCAACGCTTTTTTAAGCGAGCCACCAAATCTTTATGGCTAGTAATCGAATCTGTCACCAAAATTTTGACATATTTTCTTCCGAATTTTTGAATTTCTTTTTCATTCGGAATTTCTATCAAAAATTGAGAGTTTTTAGTTGAAGGGATTTTATCACCGCTCATACGAACATTATCACTCCAAACTACGATTTAACTCAATAGGGGCTTTAATTTTTTATCAAATTATGCCATAATTCGGATACAATTTAATTTGCCTAAACTCGTCGGTTCCCGACGGGCATGGCTAAAAGACCCAATGACGACACTGAACCCCGCGTTCAGCAACTCGTCATTGGGCTATATCTCGAAAGGGGTATAGGGTCGCAAGACCTAGCTGGCGCGGGGTTTTGTGTTAAATAAAAATTAATAACATTATATGACAAGAAAAACCGTCGTTTTAATAATAATCGTAATTGTCATGGCATCGTATATGATCGGTTATCATTTTGGAATTGGTAATCAAGAGGCAAGATATGGCGATAGTGGCTCGCCTAAAAATTGTAGGGCTTTGATAGCGGACAATTTGAAGGGTGTTTTTTATAATGTGTATACAGCGAGCGAGGCGTTGAATTCGATAGAGAGAAATTGTGGCCCGAATGGACTCATTTGGAACGAGAGATAATTGTTCGCTATTTCGGAACATCAGCAGGCTAAAAAAGTGTCGGAGAAGTAGGGGTTTTTGCGTCCAACCTACGGAGACAACAATTTTTGAAATGTCCGAAAAGCTAAATATTTAAGCCATTTTTCAGGTGTTGCTTAATTTTGAATTTCTGTACATTTTCGGTTTGAGTTTCCCGACAATTTCGTATGGCGGCCATGGCCGTTTTTTATTTGAAAAGAGGCTGATTTTGAGGTATGCTAAATTCAA
>CAZNNV010000078.1:0-3504 GCA_964574515.1 uncultured Candidatus Saccharibacteria bacterium | reverse complement strand
GCTCAAACGCCCGCGCGTACCGGCCGACGCGTTGGACCAAGGCGCCGGTAAAATTATTGGCAAAAAAACTATAAGAATGACCGACCAGATAATCAAAAGCCTGACGCCGCAAATTGGCCATCACATTAGCCTGAAAATAAACCGTGGCAAAAGATCCAAAGCGCCAAAAAAACCAAACGCAGCCATATAACGATAAAATAATCAGCAAAGTATGCACCATCTGGGGCGCAAGAATATTTTTATCTTGGCCGGAAGATAACAAATCAAAAAACCGCTTATAAAAAAGCGGAATGATTATTTCAAAAACGCTGGCCACGGCAACACCGGCAATAGTTAGAATCATTGACAGCCAGTTTTTCTTTGTCACCTGCCAAAATGAAACAGCCACATCTTTAAAAGACACGTCGGGATATTTTATATTAGAACTTTTATCGCGCATAAAGAGTAATAAAAGTATTATTATTTTAAATCATCGCTTGGCCCGCGTCCGTTCCAACGCGGTTAAAAACTGCTTGCGCAAACGGACGCTTTGCGGCGTCACCTCTAAATATTCATCTTCATTCATTATTTCCAGCCCCCGCTCTAAAGTCAATTCCAGCGGCGGCGTGAGCGTTATCGCCTCATCGGAGCTCTTAGAGCGCATATTGGTTAATTGCTTGCCCTTGGTCGGATTAACGCTCAAATCATCGCCCTTGGCGACATTGCCGATAATCATACCCTCATAGACTTCAACGCTCGCATTGATATAAAGTGCGCCCCGATCCTGCAGGTTATAAAGAGAGAACCCGAGCGCTTTGCCGGTAGCCATGGAAACCATGGAACCGGTCGCCCGCCGCTCAATCTCGCCGGCGTGCGGCTGAAAGCCAATCACCCGGCTGCATAAAATGCCCTCGCCCTTGGTATCAATAACAAACTCACTGCGATAGCCCAAAAAACCACGCGTCGGAATCGTAAAAATCAGCCTGGTATGATTTGGCTCAACCTTCATTTCCTGCATCGCGCCGCGCCGGCGGGAAATTTTCTCAATCACCATGCCCACGGCTTCATTCGGAGCATCGATGGTCAGCTCTTCAAAAGGCTCTAATTTTTTTCCATCTGCTTCTTTAATAATGACCTGCGGCTGGGAAACCTGCAACTCAAACCCTTCCCCACGCATATTTTCCAGCAAAATCGCGATGTGCAATTCGCCGCGGCCATAAACTTTAAAATAATCATTAGCGGAAAAATCAATTTTTAAACCGACATTGACTTCCAATTCCTTTTCCAACCGTTCGCGGATTTGGCGGGTGGTCACAAATTTACCCTCGCGGCCGGCAAAAGGCGAATTATTGACTAAAAAATTCAGCGAAATTGTCGGCTCATCAACCTGAATCGCCGGCAATGGCTCCTGATCATCATTCTGGCAAATTGTCTCGCCGATATAAATATCAGGCAAGCCGGCCACCAGCACAATATCGCCAGCCACAGCTTCGGCCACTTCCTCGCGGTTTAATCCCCGAAAAGTAAAAAGCTTAGTGATTTTTCCGCTTCGGGTTTCGCCCGACGCTTTTTTAACTAAAACATTAGCGTTGCTTTTTAATGTCCCTTCATAAAGCCGGCCGACAGCCAGCCGCCCTAAAAAATTATCATAGCCCAAATTAAACGGCTGGAAACGAAACGGCCGCTCAGCCAACTCCGCTGAAGATGCGGCCGGCACTTCCCGTAAAATAGTTTCCAAAAGCGGCGTCAAATCTTTTGATTCATCAGTTAAATTAACTTTAGCGATACCCTCTTTAGCGTTAGTATAGACAGTCGTAAAATCAAGTTGTTTGTCATTGGCGCCTAAATCCATAAATAATGCCAGCACTTCTTCGTGCGCCCAGGCGGGCCGGGCAGCCGGCTTATCTATTTTATTAATAACGACAATTGGTTTTAAGCCCAATTCCAGCGATTTTTTCAGCACAAATTTGGTCTGCGGCATCGGCCCTTCTTGGGCGTCTACCACCAGTAAAACCGAATCAATCGAACGCAAAACGCGTTCCACTTCCGAACCGAAGTCCGCGTGCCCAGGCGTATCCACAATATTAATTTTCCTGTCATTATAAAAAACGGAAGTATTTTTAGAATAAATCGTAATGCCCCGCTCTTTTTCCAAATCATTAGAATCCATGCTCACACCCTCGCCGACCATGCCGGTTTGGCGCATCAAAGCATCCGTCAGACGGGTTTTTCCATGATCAACATGAGCGATAATAGCGATATTGCGTATTTCCATAAGTTCAAATCTCCCCTAGCCCCTCCTAAAGGAGGGGAACTTTTTTACTCCCTCCCTCTAGGGAGGGTTGGGGAGGATTTTAAAACAAAAATCCGCCCTTGGGCAGATATCTCATATAATCCTACCTAATTAAAGTATGGCACAAAATTCAATAAATGGCAAATGAATAATCCAACTTATTGGTTACTCAACCCTGCATATTTTTTTTATAGCAACGATATCATCCGGCGTTGGCATTTCATTACTACCTTCATTTATCCTATACATAATTGATTTGGGGTTATCTGAGTGGTCCAACCCTAAGGCGTGGCCCAATTCATGGGCCAAAACTCTGATTAATTTGTTTTTATTATCAAATTGATAAATATTAATTTCCTGTCCCGTCGCATCGCTTTTATATTGCCCCTCCTGAAATTCACTGCCCCGCTGGGCGCCAATATTATTATAATCGCTGACACCCAGATTTAATTCTCTCGCTAGTTTATTCAAGGCATCAACGACGGCATTAATGGAATTAACTAATTCATTCAAACTGCCTTGAGCTTGTTCAATAATAATAGCCTGGTCGTTTAATTTTTGTTTTTCTCGATTTAACTTATTAAACTCCCCAACCGGTGCCCCGCCACGGCTATTCCAAAAAGCCACCGCCTCCTCATAAGCCGCCTCTTGAGCCTGATAATTATTATTTAAAATATCTAACACGGTTTTCTGCTGATTATAAGCAGCTTGCAAAGAGTCATATTCGGCCTTCAAAACATCATAAGAACTTCGGTCGTCATGGATAGCAATCCCTAATTTTTGCAGCTGAAGAGTTGATTCTTGGCGAAAATCGTAAACCAAATTTATGGTCAAAACAGCGCTATCCGGACTATACGTAAAAAGTTTTTTATTAACCGGCGTTTGCCAAATTTGCTCGGCTCGCGCAACAGCGGCCAAAAAATCATCTTGGCTGATATTAAATCTTTCATCAAAATTGCCGATCTTATAAGTTATCGGCTGAGTACAAGGCAAATATCGATTCCACAGGCGCCCAAAATTTTGAGACAATTGGTCTCTAAAAACATACCCGGTTCCGGCCAAAATGATAAAAAATAAAATGCTCGCGCTAGTTTTTATTTTAGACGCATTCATAAATTTTTTAACTATTGCCAAAAAATTATAGGTTATCCGATTGATGCCTTAAAATTTATTTTTCAACTGCTCGTTTGATAATGCCTCGATCCCCATACTTTTTTCAAAATAGCGTAAAG
>CAZNNV010000077.1:2007-3542 GCA_964574515.1 uncultured Candidatus Saccharibacteria bacterium | reverse complement strand
AAAAAGTGTTTGGCGATTTTAGAGCGGGGGATTGGACATTTTGTTTCTAAGGCTGCTTTTGATATCGAGGGATTGGGGCCAAAAATTATTCGCCAGCTGCTTGACGAGGGTTTGATAAAAAACGCGGCGGATGTTTTTAAATTAAAAGAAGCAGATTTGAAACCATTAGAACGCTTTGCAGATAAATCGGCGGAAAATCTGATTAGGGCCATTGCGCAAAAAAAGGACATTGAACTAAGCCGGTTAATCTATGCCTTGGGCATTGACCACGTGGGCGAAGAAACGGCATTTTTGTTGGCAAAAAAATTCGGCAGTTTAGAGAAATTAAAAAAGGCAGGAATTGGGGATTTGGAAAAAATCGGCGATGTCGGACCGGTGGTCGCTAAAAGTATTGCGGATTGGTTTGCTGGCCGCCGCAATCAGAAATTATTAGAAGAACTGGAAGCAGCCGGCATCAAGATAAAAACAAGGCAGCAGCAGCCGCAGAAGCTGCAAGGTTTAAAGATCGTGTTGACGGGCGAGTTGAAAAATTATTCGCGCGAGCAGATTAAAGAATTAATCCGCGATTTAGGGGGTGATCCGTCATCATCTGTTTCCAAAGACACGGATTATGTTTTAGCCGGGGATAATCCCGGTTCTAAATTTGACAAAGCCAAGCGGCTCGGGGTAAAAATTATAAGTGAAGAAGAATTTAAGAAACTCTTGGGATAAAATATTAATTTTTTATGGATATCAATCATATCGCCAAATTAGCCCGTATTGGATTATCAGAGCTAGAATTAAAAAAGCTGGAGCAAGAACTAGCGGCGATTTTGGGTTTTGTCAATGAATTAAATAAAGTTGATGATGGCGATATTGAGCCGATGACGCAAGCGACTGGATTAAAAAATATAATGCGCGCTGATGAGGCAGCCAAAAGTTCGGCTGCCGGGCGCGCCAAGCTTTTAGCTAATGCGCCAGAAAAGTTAAACGGATATATTAAAGTTAAGGCAGTGTTTGAATAAAATGGATCTAAAAAAATTAACCATACCAGAAATAAATAATGGTTTAAAAAATAAGGAATTTTCTGCTTCTGAGCTCGCGCGGACTTATTTGGATAAGGTAAAAAGCGATGATGACAAAATCCACGCTTATTTAACCGTTACCGAGGATTTGGCCATGGCGCAAGCCAAAGCAGTGGATGATAAAATAGCGGCTGGCGAAGAAACAGGCATTTTAGCCGGCGTGCCGATAGCCATAAAAGATAATATTTTAATTGAGGATATTAAATGCACCGCTGGTTCAAAAATTTTAGCCAATTATATCGCGCCGTATGATGCCACAGTAATAAAAAAATTACAGCAAACCGGTTCTGTCTTGCTTGGTAAAACCAATTTAGATGAGTTTGCCATGGGTGGTTCAACGGAAAATTCGGCTTATGGTGCGACGCATAATCCTCGTGATTTAGAGCGGGTGCCGGGTGGTTCTTCCGGCGGTTCGGCGGCAGCCGTAGCGGCAGATATGTGCGTTGGCGCCTTGGGTTCTGATACTGGCGG
>CAZNNV010000077.1:533-1997 GCA_964574515.1 uncultured Candidatus Saccharibacteria bacterium | reverse complement strand
CCAGCCAGCGTCGTTTTGCGGCGTGGTCGGGCTCAAGCCGACCTATGGCGCTGTTTCGCGTTATGGCGTGATGGCGATGGCTTCGTCTTTAGACCAAATCGGACCGATGGCGAAAAATGTGGCTGATTGCCGGGCATTGTTTGATTGTATAAAGGGAAAAGATAGATATGACGCGACGAGTGCGGAAATATTGCAAGCCACAAATCATAAACCACAAATTGCTAATTTAAAAATTGGCATACCCAAGGAGTATTTTAGCGAGGGGATAGACAGCGATGTTGAAAAAACAATAAAAAATACAATCAGTAAATTAGCGGCAGAAGGCGCGAAAATTACAGAAATTAACTTACCGCATACGCCTGATGCCCTGGCTTGTTATTATGTTATTGTGCCTTCGGAAGTTTCTTCTAATTTGGCGCGTTATGACGGCATAAAATATGGGGCGCGCGCCACGGATATAAAAAATTTACTGGACGTCTATTTGAACTCCCGTGGCCAGTATTTAGGCAAAGAGGTGCGGCGGCGGATAATGCTGGGCACTTACGCTTTATCAGCCGGTTATTATGATGCCTATTATTTGAAGGCGCAGAAGGTTCGCGCTAAAATAAAAGAGGATTTTGATGAAGCGTTTCGGCAAGTAGATTTAATTTTGGGTCCGGTGACGCCGACCACCGCTTTTAAAATAGGAGAAAAGGCGGATGATCCAGTGCAAATGTATTTATCCGATGTTTATACTGTACCGATAAATTTGGCCGGTTTGCCGGCTTTGTCCATGCCGTGCGGCTTGGCCAGCGGTTTGCCGGTTGGTTTGCAAATTATCGGTCCGCATTTTTCCGAAGATTTAATATTCGAATTTGGCAGGCATATAGAAGAAATTATTTAAAATTGCTATGCTACAGTTTTTCTTTGATTTTTACGAAAATTTTTATGATTATCTGATAAGCGATGATTGGGCGCGGGTGATTTTAATCCTGAAAATTATTAGTTGGGTGACTTCAATATTTTTTATGTTTTTGATAGTCGTCTTACTAAAGCGCTCTGATACTACTTGGTCGCTTCGAGAAAGAAAATATGCCCGCCAGATTGCCAAGGGCACCCAGCATTGGGAGAAAAAATGGCAAAAAATAACCGATCGTTTGGACAGGGGCGACGAAGCCAGTTTGAAATTAGCGGTCATTGAAGCCGGCGGCATTTTTTTTCAGGTATTGCAGTTTGTGGCGCCGGGAGAGAGCACCGAGGAGAGGTTGGAAAAGGCGGACAAGCAACGCTTGGTCAGCTATGAGCGGATTTTTGAAGCCCAGCGCTTGCGTGATTTTATTATCCATAATCCCAAAACAGGCCTGACCCATCAGCAGGCCCAAGAGGCGATAGGCAGTTTTGAACAAGGATTGAAAGAACTGGAGTATCTATAGACGTAAAATTTGCCGATAAATAAAAAACCGCCGCAGAGGCGTTTTTTTATTG
>CAZNNV010000077.1:0-523 GCA_964574515.1 uncultured Candidatus Saccharibacteria bacterium | reverse complement strand
CAATTCATATTAAGGAATGAATCATATTCTTTGTCATGAAGAAAAAGCTGATGATTTAATTCTTGAATTAATTTTAACTCTTCTTTTTTAGCTTTTCTAATAATTGTGTTCATAAATTAAGAGGTGGCTTTTATTAGCTGGGACTATGGGACGATGTTGGAACATTTTTAACCAATATCCGTCTTTTGGGCAGAGAGACGGATCATCAGTATAAACTGAAAAAGTAGCAGTATATAAATTATCCGATCAACCCATAATTTTTTATTCTTTTTTAATTGCCGCTCGCTTTCCTTTGTATCGTATCCCTCATTAAACCTTTTCATCTGCTCATTAAGATTGTTTTTTACTTCTTGAAATCCCTGATTATCTTGAAGGTCTGCTTTTACACCTAGGGTAATAAAGCTATTATTTAAAGTATTTGTTTCTATAATATATTCTGTTTCAATCTCTGATATTCTTTCACCTAGGTTACTAGAATAAAAAATGCATGCCGTAATAGTGATAGTAAGAATAATACTTATTT
>CAZNNV010000076.1:0-3559 GCA_964574515.1 uncultured Candidatus Saccharibacteria bacterium | reverse complement strand
TACGACCATTTTATTGCCGCCTTGGGTGGTATTGCCGCGGATAGCCGGCGGCGCCTCAATTACTTTGAAGTCCATTTTAATCGGCAAATTGACGCCGATTATTTTTTTTTCGAAAAGAGTTGTTTCTATTTCAGAATTGGGTTTTAAAAATTTGGCTTTGTCGCCGATTAATTCGGCTGAGATTTCAAAACGCGTTGAAGGATTATTTAACTCGCAAAAAACGAATTTATCCCGATGAGAATAAAGGAATTTAACTTTTTTGTATTCAATTTCCGCCTCAGGGAAGCTTTCTGATGATTGAAAATTGCGCGATAGCATTTTGCCGGTGATTAAATTTTTGATTTTAGTTTGCGCTACCGGTTTTCTTTGTTGCATGCGTAAAAAGGCGAATTCCAGCACTTCATAGGGCTGGCCGTCCATAACAAATATCGCGCCGGGTTTAAGTTCGTTGTAGTTAAGCATAGGTTTTTTATCTTTATTAAATTAAAAGACGCACGGCGTCTATATTTTTATTTTGACAAACGAGGACAATGCGGCCCGACAGGGGCATATTGTCCTCGTGCCGTCAAAATATAGGTTCTTAATAACCTTTATAGCATAAGCTTTATTTTTAGTCAAAAAAATGATAGATTAGCTTTATGGAAAGAGAAGATAATAAAATAAAAGCTATTGTGGCGATGTCGGGCGGGGTAGATTCTTCGGTAGCCGCGGCGTTGCTCAAAAAGGCCGGTTATGATGTGGTCGGGGTTTTTATGCATTTTTGGATGGAAGATAAGGGTTGTGCCAGCGGTTCGGAACAGGCCGCTCGGGCAGTAGCGAATAAATTAAAGATTCCATTTCAGGTTTTGGATGTGCGCCGCGTATTTAAAAAAGAAGTGGTGGATTATTTTTTGAGCGAACAGCGACGCAGCCGGACGCCCAATCCTTGCGTAGTCTGTAATAAGAAAATAAAGTTTGGAGTATTTTTAAAAAAAGCTTTGGGTCCGCCAGCTGGCGGAAAAGCGGATTGTGTCGCGACAGGGCATTATGTAAAAATTAAACAGGATGACAATATTGTTTATAAAATTTTTGCCGCGAAAGACGAAACTAAAGATCAGTCATATTTTTTACATCAATTGAACCAGCGGCAATTATCAAAGGTAATTTTTCCGCTGGGGGAATATACCAAGGAAGAAGTGAAAAAAATGGCGAAACTTTGGCATTTGCCTTGCCAAAAAGAACAGAGTTTTGATTTGTGTTTTATTAAAGGCGAACCGGCCGGGTTTATAAAAAAATATTTGAAATTAAAAACGGGGGATGTTGTTGAATATCAAAAAAACAAGAAGGCAGATTCTGTGCGATTAGGCCGGCATGAAGGTTTGCCTCTTTACACTATTGGCCAGCGGAAAAATATACTGGTGGGGCAAGGCTTGCCTGCCGGTAGGCAGGGTCCGTGGTGGGTTATAAAAAAAGACGAAAAGAAAAACATTTTATATATCAGTAATAATGAAAAGGATTTATATAGCCGAGAATTAATAGTAGAAAAAGTTAATTGGTTGGGTGGCATCGCGTTAAAATTGCCGATAAAAGCATTGGTTAAAATCAGATATAAAAGCGAAGCAGGAGAGGCAAGAGTATCGCAAATCGCAAATCGTAAATTGCGAGTTGATTTCAAGAAAGCGCAGCGGGCGATAACGCCGGGGCAGAGTGCGGTGTTTTATTCTGAAAAAGGTGAATTATTGGGCGGCGGAGTGATAAAATAAAAAACCCCTAAGGGCTTAAAAAATGAGGGGGGGTTGAGTACCATGATGATAATATGGTAGTCTTCCCCCCTAAGTAGACGCGCGTCCTGTTGGGACAATATTCAACAATGTCTTAGACAAATTACTGGTCTGAGCTCATTGTGGTCCACAGGACAAAGGCGATATGGAATGACGCCTTATCCTCGTAGCGCGCTGATTTTCATCAGTTGCGCTATTTGTGTGCCGGCCCATCTCCGGCCAGATCCCGCTAGTTTTAGTGGCGGGTGATGGTTGAGGGAAAATTGACTGTTATCATCGCTCCGACGACAACAACAGTTTTGCCCGGCTTATCCCCGATGATGAGGTGGGGTGCCGGTAAAGACAGGGTTTTTTATTCGCATACCATTCCTTTCGATTCAGCCGGCGATTGACTAGCTCAAAACGGGCTAGTTGGAATAAAAAACTTGGGTCAAGCCGCCAGGTTGAAAATGGCGGCGCCGAACGGGAGCGGTCGGACCTGGGCCCAAACCCAGCGGCCACTCAATCGGAAAGCACACGTTAATTTCTCCGATAAGAATTTCCCCTTTCTTTAGTATTTATTACTATCTGATGCCGGATGGAAACCATCCGGTGATGGGGTGCAAAATAAAGGAACTAATTTCATTTTCAAGTCTATCTGATAAAGATATTTTTGTCCAGATTGGTTTGTGGATAATTGGCAAAGGGGGGATTTTATGATAAATTTAGTATAAATATGACGGCGAAAGAGTTAAGAGATAAATTTTTGAAGTTTATGGAGACGAAGGTACACACGATAATTCCTTCGGCGTCTTTAATTCCGGAAAATGATCCGACCGTGTTGTTCACGACGGCCGGCATGCACCCATTGGTGCCTTATTTAATGGGCGAGAAGCATCCGGGCGGCCAGCGCGTGGCCAATTGCCAGAAATGCATCCGGACAACTGACATTGATGAAGTTGGCGATGCCACGCATCATACTTTTTTTGAAATGCTGGGCAATTGGAGTTTCGGCGACTATTTTAAACAAGAGGCAATAGAATGGAGCTGGGAATTTCTAACTTCGTCCGAATGGTTGAATTTGGATAAAAAACGCCTCGCGGTTTCGGTTTTTGCGGGCGATTCGGATGCGCCTTTTGACGAAGAAGCCTTTAATATTTGGAAAAATTTAGGCGTGAGCGAAAAGCGCATTGCTAGATTGCCTAAGAAAAATAATTGGTGGGGACCAGCCGGCCAGACCGGACCATGCGGGCCGGATTCGGAAATGTTTTATTGGTCGGGGGATGCGGACAAAGTGCCAGAAAGTTTTAATGACGATAATGTTATGTGGGTGGAAATTTGGAATGATGTTTTTATGCAATTTAATAAAAATGACCAAGGGCAATATGAGCCGTTGGAGCAAAAAAATGTGGACACGGGCATGGGTTTAGAGCGGACGCTAGCAGTGCTAAATGGCTTGGATGATAATTATCGCACGGAACTTTTTTGGCCGTTGATTGAGAAAATCGAGGAATTATCAGGAAAGAAATATGATGGATCAGAAGAAGTTAAAAAGGCAATGCGGATTATCGCCGACCATATAAAAGCAGCGGTATTTTTAATTGCCGATGGAGTAATTTCATCTAATACTGGAAGAGGATATGTTCTAAGAAAGATTATTAGACGAGCTATGCATTATATGGGAATTTTGAGCATAAAGAAAGGAAGCTTAGCTGGTCCAGCGGATATTGTTATTAAGCAATACGGGGATATTTATGAAAATTTAAAAAATAATATAGAGAAAATAAAAAAAGAAATTATAGAAGAAGAATATAAAGTAG
>CAZNNV010000075.1:2869-3601 GCA_964574515.1 uncultured Candidatus Saccharibacteria bacterium | reverse complement strand
TGCCCTTGAAAATAGAAATTAAGGCAGGTGAGAATTGGGGAGAAATGGAGAAAATAAATATATGAGTTTTCAGAAAATTAATTTTATAGATATAATGAATTATGGAGTATAATAAATTGGTCAGGGATAAAATTCCTGAAATTATAGAAAAAGACGGAGAAAAACCGATTATTCATATTGCCGGAGACGATGAGTACGAAGAAGCTTTAAAAAATAAATTGCATGAAGAGACGACGGAATTTTTAGAGAACATATCTCTTAAAGAGGCCGGGGATATGATGGAGGTGATGCGCGCGATTTTGGCTTTAAGAGGCATTGATGCCAGCAAGCTGGAAGAGGAGCGCCAGAAAAGGTTGGAGGAGCGCGGCGGTTTTGAAAAGAGGATTATTTTAGAGAGGACGGAAAAATAAAGAGCATTAAATTTCAGGAATGAAAAACAAAATTTTATTGATTATAATTTTATTAGTTATTGCCGGCGTGGCCGGAGTTTTTTTGTTCGGTAAGGGGAAAGGATTTGAAATAAATAAAAATGGTTCAAAAGACCAGGAAGCAGTTTCAGTCAGCCCGTCTTTACCGGTTAGCCCGATTAGCGGTTTGGCTTGCGCCAATGCCGAGCGGCGGCCGATTGCCGTGATGCTGGCGGGCGACGCGGTGGCGCGGCCATTATCCGGTTTGAGCGAAGCGGATTTGGTGCTGGAAAAGTATCAGCCCAAGATGGTGGGCGTGGCCGGG
>CAZNNV010000075.1:2075-2859 GCA_964574515.1 uncultured Candidatus Saccharibacteria bacterium | reverse complement strand
ATTTGGTGCGGGAAATGCCGGTGATTGCCGGTAGTATCAATCGTTTGATGGCGGTTTTTGTTTGCGGCGATCCCAAAGAAATCGGCTCTATCCGTTCGTCGCGGCACGATTTTATTCCATTAGCCAAAGGGCTGGATGCAATTTTTGCCCATTGGGGCGGTTCGCATTTCGCACTGGATGAATTGAATACGGGGGTAATTAACAATATTGACGCGCTGAAAAATCCTTTTAATGCTTTTTTCAGAAAATCCGGTATTGTCTCGCCGCATAATGGTTTTAGTTCCATGAGTCGGTTGTTAAATTCGGCGCAGAAGCTGGGTTACCGGCTGGAAGGCCAATTCAGCGGCTATCCGCATTTAGCGGATAGCCAAAATAGTCCAACAGCGACCACGACTAAAACATTGTCTGTCAATTATCCGGGCGTTTTCAAGGTGAAATATATTTATGATCCGGCGACTGATTTATACTCGCGCTGGCGCGGCGGAACTAAGGAAATTGATAAAAACAACGGCCAGCAGATAGCGGTAAAAAATGTGGTGATTATGCGGGCGTTTTCCAAGCAAATTGAGGGGCAATATAATGATATGGCGATTGAGGGCTCGGGCAAAGCTGTAGTTTATCGCAACGGTGCCGAAATCACCGGCACATGGAAAAAAGACGCGGCTAATCAAGGCAGCAAACTCTATTTTTATGATGCCGCCGGCGCAGAAGTCAAATTCATGCCCGGTAATATTTGGATTGAGGTTGTTGAGCCGAGCGAAAGCGTCAGTTGGCAATAATCGCC
>CAZNNV010000075.1:0-2065 GCA_964574515.1 uncultured Candidatus Saccharibacteria bacterium | reverse complement strand
CAGGCATGGCAAGTTCAGGATGACAGCAATCCAGTTTTTCATTGACAAAAATAAAAATTTTGTTATGGTTTAGACACTAAGCTAAAGATGGCTTTAAAAGGACTAAGGAGGAGTCCTTGGTTCGTTAAAATTTTTACATAAGAAAGGCGGTGAGAAAAGTGGCTGAAAATGGCAGGAACAGCAAGGAAAGGCGTTTTTTCGCTTTATCCATTATTTGGGATATTTACGGCAGGCTATTGTTGATTTATAAAAAAGGCCGCTGGATGCTGCCCGGCGGGCATATTGAGCATACTGATGAAATGCTCCATTCGGCAGCCTGGCGGGAAGGGAAGGAAGAGATATCCTTAGATGAAGCCAATATGAGAACTCTGTTTCATCTAGAGGATATTTCGCATACACCTTCGCGAATTTTTTTTATTTGCGAAGGCATTCATTATGACCAGGATAGGTCAAAAACCTATTCCCGAAAACTTTTAAAAAAGGAAGGGATAGAGCAGGCCCGTTGGTTTCGTCTTGATGAAATAAAAAAATTAAATTTATCGTTGATTGCTGAAGAAGCAATCAGAAAGGCCACAGCAAGCCATATGGTGATTTTAATTGGCGATAGTATGACGCTTGAAGTGATCAGCAGAAAGCTGGCCGAATATTTTCAGGTGATATCTTTTAATAATCATCAAGAGGCCCTTAGCTGGCTAGCAGCGACGACTTTTGATGTCTCCGCGGTCATTGCCGATGTTCCCAAAAGCCAAAGTGCCGGCTTTGAGGAAGCTGTGAAAAAAATCAGCGATGATATTCCTGTTATTTTTTTCAGCGGTCAAGGCGAAATGAATAAAGGCGGTGAAATTATCAATAAGCCCACTCCTTTTTTAGAAATTTATCGGGAATTAAGGAAATCTTTTGAATCTTAAACCCCGACATTCACACAATATGTAAAAACCATACGTGAATGCCGGGTTCTTTTTTTGTCTTTTTGCTGTTTTTATCATATAGTGGAACTGACTATGCTCTACTTTTTCTACGGTGCGGATACCTATCGGCTGCGCCAAAAAATCAATAGTGTAATCGGACAATATCAGGCCAAGCATTCAAGCGGGCTGAATTTAGGCAAATTTGATTTGGCGCAGGAAGGGGAGTTCGCCAAACTCAAGGATTTTTTGGGTGCTTATTCCATGTTCGCTGAGAAAAAGCTGGCTGTGGCTGGAAATGCCTTAGAAGTCGATATGCCGGATGACTTTTTAAATCATCTGTCCGCGGACAAGGAAAGCTTTTTATTTTTAAATCAGAGTTTAGTTTTGAGCGAAGAAAGAAAAACAAAAAGCAAATATCTTTTTAAAGGCAAGAACACCAGCGCCATATTTGAAAAATTACGCAAATATGCGGTGAATGAAGAATTCGATTTATTATCGGGCGCTAAATTGGAGAATTGGCTAAAAAAAGAAATAGCCAACAAGGGCAGTCAGATTGAGCCAGCAGCCGTCAAGAAGCTCATATTATTTGTCGGTGCGGATTTATGGCGGTTGGCCAATGAAACTGACAAATTGGCGAGTTATAAAGCCGGCAAGCTGATAATCGTTCAGGATGTTGATTCATTGGTCGGCGCGGAAGTTGTGAGCGATATTTTTAAGACCGTTGATGCGTTGGGGCAGCGGCAAAAAGCTTTGGCCTTTAAATTATTGCATCAACATTTAGAGCAGGGCGAGTCGGAGATTTATTTATTTTCCATGCTGGCCTATCAGTTCCGCAATTTATTGTTGGTCAAAGACCAATTAGAAAGGGGCGCACAATTTAATGCTTTGGCGGCTAAGTTAAAAATTCATCCATTTGTTTTAAGGAAAAGCTTTGATCAGGCGAAAAATTTTTCTTTGTCGGCTCTTAAAAAAATCTATAGCCGTCTAGCGGAAATTGATATTCAAATCAAAAGCGGCCGGATTGAGCCGCGCGTGGCATTGGATTTAGTGGCGCAGGAGATCGCGGGGTAGGTTTGCTTTTTTTACTGATTTTTGTTAGATTTTGATATTAAAGTTTTTAGCGAAATTATAGGAGGAAGGTGGAGGATTTGCCATTA
>CAZNNV010000074.1:2810-3612 GCA_964574515.1 uncultured Candidatus Saccharibacteria bacterium | reverse complement strand
TTTGTCATTTGACATTGGAAATTAGTCATTTTTTACCCTTATGCCTCTCCCCCGCTTAGACGACTTTCTGCTATATTTATCCAGCAATAACTACTCTGGTGAAACAGTTTATAATTATGAACTGGATTTAAAAGTTTTTGAATTATTTTTGGCCAAAGAAATAAAATTAAATTTTTCCGATATTAGTAAAAAAAACATTGAGCATTTCAAGAGCTATCTGGTCTCGCGCGACCGCCGGACATCCAAAGACCATGAAACAGCCAAACGGCTTTCCAGTGGTTCAATTAACCGCTGCTTGTCCAGTTTACGGGGATATTTAAAATATTTAATTGAAATGGATTATCAAACGCCGATTTTGCCGGAACACATCAAGATGGTTAAAACCGAAAAAAAACATCCGCGGGTTTCGGAGTTTCAGGAACTAGTAAAATTTATTGAATCGCCCACAACGCTGGAAAAAGACAAGCGAGTGGCTCTTCGTAACCGGACGATGTTGGAAGTACTTTTCTCTACCGGTATGCGTATCTCCGAATTAGTTAATTTAAAACGCTCGCAAATAGATAAAAGCGGCAAAATATTTATTTTGGGCAAAGGACGCAAAGAAAGGTTTGTTTATCTCACCCCGCGGGCTTTTAAATATCTGGGGGAATACTTAAAAATCCGCGATGATGAATCCCCTTTCTTATTTATTCCCTACCGCGGCCGCAACAATCAGAGCAAGTATAAAAAAATTTCCACCAATTATTTGCAAGAAAAAATAAAAAAATACCGCGAACTGCTCGGTATTAGTTTGCCGCTTTCA
>CAZNNV010000074.1:0-2799 GCA_964574515.1 uncultured Candidatus Saccharibacteria bacterium | reverse complement strand
CCATGGCTTTGCCACTTATTTGGCTGAATCTGGTGCCAACCCGGCGGCGATTCAAATTCTCCTCGGCCACGAATCACTGGACACCACCACCCGCTATGTTCATGCCTCGGATAAATATGCCGAAAAAACCCATACTGATTTTCATCCATTAAAAAAATGACGGCAAAACCGTCATCCTTGAAGCATACGAATACCCGTCTTTTTAATTTATCAGCCCTATCGCCTTTTTAACTCCCGCCATTGTCTGGCTGGCGATGGCTTGGGCTCGCTCAGCGCCATCTTTTAAAACTTTTAAAAGATAATCTTCATCCAGTTCGGCGTAATTGGCTTGAAATGCCGCCAAAAAAGTTATAATCGCTTCAGCGAGACCATTTTTAAAATCCGCATATCCCCTACCCTGATATTCTTTTTCGATATCTTTAATTGTTTTTCCAGCGCACAAAGAATAAATCGTCAATAAATTTGCCAAAGCCGGTTTATCATCAGAAAAAACGATTTCTTTGCCGGAATCAGTCACGGCTTTTTTTATTTTCTCGCGGATTAAATCCGGCTCGTCGGTGAGAGCGATATAGTTATAGGCGCTGCCGGCGCTTTTAGACATTTTTTTAGCCGGGTCATCCAAACCCATAATCCGCGCGCCTTCTTTTTTGACCACTGCCTTGGGAATTATAAATGTTTCTCCGAAACGGTTGTTAAACCTTTGCGCTAAATCACGCGCCAATTCCACATGCTGAATTTGGTCTTCGCCGACCGGCACAACATTGGTATTGTATAATAAAATATCGGCGGCCATTAAAACCGGATAATCAAAAAGGCCGACGCCAGATTTATTAAGTCCGCTAAATAGATCTTCTAATAACCCTGAAGTTTCTGTTGATACAACCTGAGTTTCACCGGCGTATAAGATTCTTTTTTTTATTTCAGTTATCGTTCTATCAAAGTCAATTTTTGCCTTATCTTTAAATTGTGTCATTCTAAATAAATCCGACATTCGGGTAATTATATTCAAAATCCACGCTAGCTCCGCATGCTCTTTGACTTGCGATTGGATAAAAATAATTGATTTGGCCGGATCAAGACCAGCGGCTAAATAAATTTTGGCCACTTCTAAGGTTTTTTTGGTTAGTTCTGCCGGATTTTGCGGCACGGTGATGGCATGCAAGTCCACCACGCAAAAAACACACTGATGGTCATTTTGCATCTCAACCCAGTTTTTAATCGCCCCTAAATAATTACCCAAATGGATGACGCCGCTCGGTGCGACGCCGGAAAAAACCTTTTGCATATAATTAAGATATTATGCTAATATCTTATCATAAGCTATTATTATAGACAATATTATGCGCATCTCTTATTCGGCGCTGGAGGTTTTCAAACGCTGTCCGCTGAAATTCAAATTAAGCCAAATTGATAAAATCAAAACCCCGAAATCCAAGGAGGCGCTTTTTGGCACACTGATTCATAAAATTCTCAAAATGCTCCATGAACCGGGCCTGATTATTCCGACCGAAGAAGATATTTTAAAATATTTTTCGGCTAATTGGGATGCCTCGCTGTATGCCGACGAACGCGAGGCGGCCATGGCTTTCGCCCAGGGAATAAAAATTTTAAAAGATTATTACGCCAAAAACTATCCGGCGGATTTTAACGTGTTGGCTCTCGAAACAAGTTTTGAGGCGCCGGTGGAACATGCCGGCGAAACACATTATATTACCGGCAAGATTGACCGAGTGGACAAGCCAACAGATAATTTATACGAAATTATAGATTACAAAACAACCAAAAAAATGCCCTCCCAGGACGCGGTGGACAAAGATTTACAATTGGCCATTTATCATTTAGGCGTGGCGCACCGCTGGCCGTTTCTGGCTGAAGGCGACCACAAAGTTAAAGTGAGCTTATATTTTCTGAAACACGGCGAAAAACTTTCTACTCTCCGAACAGTTGAGCAGCTAACGGAAACCAAAGAAAATATCATTCAAACTATCGGAGATATTAATAAATCCCGCGCCTCGGAAAAATTCGAACCGCGATCCAATCCCCTCTGCGACTGGTGCGAATACCAGCGATATTGCCCGCTTTATAAACATAAATTTGTTGAGAAAAAATTATTTTTCAACGACCAGGATGTTAAGACGCTGATTGGCGAATACGTTGCGCTTAAAGACGAGATTGATAAAAAAGACAAACGAATGGACGAAATAAAGGGTGATTTGGGCAAATTTATGGACCAAGAAGGCATGGAGCGGTTATTCGGCGATGATGGCTATATCACTCGCCAGGTTATTCAACGCTTTAAGTATGATCCGGAATTATTACGGCAGGTTTTAGAACCACTCGGCAAATGGCAGGAAATTTTAAAAATTGACGATGCGAAGTTAAAAAAAATAACCGGCGAATTGCCGCCGGATATCCGCTCCCAAGTGGATTCAGCGAAAAAGCCAAGCAAAGAGTCAAAAGTTTTTTCGGTAAAAAAAGGGAAAAAATAAAATATTAATAATTATTCCCTAAGCCTGTCGAAGGGTAAAATTTTCACAAATACAAAGTCTACGGAAAAATTCAAAAGAAAGGAAGGTTCTTATGAAAAAAGAAATAAGCTGGTTCTTTTATGGGTTATTTTTGGCGGTGGGCATAACGGTTATTTTAGTTATGACAGCGATAAGACCACAGGGTGGTATAATAATATATTTCGACATAACACCATGGGAGTTCATCATGCCTCTTTGGAAAATCGTTTTGTATTTCTTAGCTGGTTTTGCGGCATACAATCTTTATCAAAGGGCGAGAAAAGAACTTCAA
>CAZNNV010000073.1:1628-3635 GCA_964574515.1 uncultured Candidatus Saccharibacteria bacterium | reverse complement strand
AGCCATTTTTTACCATCTGCCGCAAAGTCTTTTGCACAAAAAACCGGCCAGGCATGGTCATATGATATGGATTCATCACTTCTTTTTTTCCATCATTGATTGTCAGCGACGATATCCAGCCAACTTTTTTCCCTGCATCTTTTAAAATATTTCCCGCCAAAAAAACCACCGTTGACTTCCCTTTCGTCCCGGTCACGCCGATAACTTTTAATTGCCGGCTCGGGAAACCATAAATCAGCGCACCCATCAGCGCCCATTTCCAATGATACCAATAAAGTATAAAATCGGGGATTAATTTTTTAAGTAATTTTTTCATTTAGCTTTATCTTTTCTATTGATTCTTTTATTACGTCTAAATATTTTCTAATAGTCTCGTTGTTAATTTCTCTTTTACCATTATGCACAATTCTATTTCTATCTTTTATCGCTCCAATTAACAAGCTCATTTTTTGAAAATCTATCTTATCAGATAAAACTTTCTCAATCTTATATATAAGTTTTTTCTTTTTATAAAAAATTCTAAAAATGATCGGAATCTTTATATTAATGCAAGAATTTAAGATTATCTCTATAGCTATAACGGCGCTAACAAGCGACTGCAAAAAATGGCCTAATGCATAATGCCTTTCAGCTTCCATAAAAAATATTTCTTCTAAAGGAACACCCCCCGTAAGCAGTTTTTGCAATTTATTATGCTCGGTTTTACTGAGAATAGGAGAATTTGTTAACCCGCCTCCAAAAGAAATTCTAGTTTCAAAAATTTGCTGAGGGATTCGGCCCACACTAAGCTCTCGCATATTTTTTAAATCCTGAATATTTGCTATAGCTGGCCGATTACTTAAAAATCTATAAGCATCTATAAATTTATTAACTGCTTCTATAATTTTTAAATTATAGACCTCAACTAACCTGCTTCCTGGAATATTGGGATCATAATCAGGAATTTCTATCGTCAATTTAGAAAATCTAAAAGCGGCGTTCGTATCACTTTTTACTTCTACGTTTATCCCCCTGCCAAATCTTGAATCATATTCTTCTCTAGTCTCTTCGTGAATAATTTTGATATCTTGATCAATATTAAAAATGAAATCGTCTTGAAGATATAAACAAGTCGGCAAACTGAATGAAATTTTTATTTTTTGTTGTTCACCAGTCATTATTTATTTCTCATCTCCTTATCTTCTGCGCTAATTTATAAATAAAATACCAAAATTTATTCAACGGATAATCCCAATAGCCGATATAATTTTCCTCGCGCCCGCCAAAACCCTTTTTAAAACGGGTAAAGCCGGCCCAAGACGGCCCGCGCTTATCCAAGGTGTGTTCATTCACAATGCCCCAAAAATCATATTTGGCGCAGCCCGCTTGCTTGGCATATTTGATTTGTTCCCATTGCAATAAATGCGGCGCCATCACTTCACGGTGTTCGCTTGATGTTGCACCATGAAGATAAGTCGCCGTGCCGCCAAAAACAGATAGAATATTGGCCGCAATAATTTTATTTTCATATTCGGCAACAAATAATTTCATCTTCAAATCACCGCTAATCTCCAACTGCTTCCGATAATACTCCTTCGGATGATGTTTTATATTTTTTCGTTCCGAGGTGCCTTCATTAACCAGCCGATAAAACTCCTCAAAATATTGCTCAAAATTTACGTCATCGGATGACGTAAATTTTACTTTCACGCCTTTGCGCTCGGCCAGCCGAATATTATAACGCCATTTTTCATGCATTTTTCCTAATAATTCTTCCTCGCCTTCATCTAATTCCAAAATCAGCGTCTGCGACGGTTCAATATCATAATGCAATTTTTTGAAACCTAGTTTTTTAAAATTATCGTCATTTGCTAATTTCCATCCCGGCCCAATCCGCCAAAACATCACATCTTCTTTTTGGGCTTCAACTTTAATTTTATCAACAAATTCTTGTATTTTGCCATTTGCTATTGGCTCTTGGCTATTAGCTATCACTGGTCCACGCGGCGCATACCAATATTTTTTATT
>CAZNNV010000073.1:0-1615 GCA_964574515.1 uncultured Candidatus Saccharibacteria bacterium | reverse complement strand
CCAGCCAATCGAAAAACGCGCCTGCCAAACGCGCGCTGAAACTCGCCCCATTCCCAAGATTGCAGAAAAGAGCCGCTGTTAGCAAATATAAATTTGTTCCAGGTTTCTTTATCCATTTAGATTATCATTTCGTGTCATCTCTTCCCCAACCTCTTTAACGTTTCCCTGACTTTATTTTCTATACCTTTAACTTCTGCCGGCAGCTGCTTCAATGCCTCCCGCGCTTCGTAAACCTTATAGCCCAGCGCCACCAGGGCGTCAATGATTTCGATTTCGTCAGCCACCTTAAATTTATCGCCCGCGCCTTTGGTTAATTTTTTAACTTTGGATTTCAGTTCAATGACGATTTTCTGCGCTACTTTTTTGCCGATGCCGGAAACCCGCGCTAAAATCGTTTCGTCACCCAAGACGATTGCTTCCTGCAAATCCTCAACCGAAGCCACAGACATAATATTGGCCGCCGTTTTTGGTCCGATACCCGGAATAGAAATTAATAATTCCAGCATTTCCACCTCATCAAAGCTTAAAAAACCGAACAAATCCCAAGCGGTTTCTTTAACCGCTAAATAGGTAAATAATTTTATCTGTTGGCCAACGGCCGGCAACTTAGAAGCGGTTTTTTCGGCAACAAAAACTTTATAGCCGACTCCATTGGCCGCCAAAATCACATATTTTTCCGCCTTTAATTCAACCTTGCCCTCAATAAATGAAATCATTTGATTATTCTCATCTTACCGCTTCTCTGGCATTTTTTCAATCAAAATTTGCCAAAAAGCAGATTTTCTGCTATATTTATTCTACTAATTCCTAACAAGCTAAAAAACTACAAAATATTCCTATGCCTATTAAAGCATCAGCTAAAAAAGAACTGCGAAAAGGAAAAAGGCGCCAAGCCCGGAATTTAGCGCGCAAAAATGCGCTTAAAAACAGCGTTAAAAGCGTCAAAAAATTATTCTCAGCCGGCCAAATAGACGAGGCTAAAAAACTGATAGCCGCTGCTTATCAAGCCATTGATAAAGCCGCCAGACGCGGCGTCATCAAGAAAAACACGGCGGCGCGCAAGAAATCCCGATTGATGAAAATGCTGAATAAATAAAACAAGGCCCCGCAAGGGGCCTTTTAAATAAACCGGCTGGACTGTTATTCGTTCAGTCTTTTTTTAATTCCTCAAATCGCCGAATGATTTCGGCTTTTATGGCATTGACATGATCCTGCATGTCTTCCGCAAGCGTTCGTGCGGCTTTTTTCCCTTCTACTGCCGCCTCGCCGTCAGAGCCGAAAGACAACATTTTTGAAAAACCTTCAATCGATTTAGTTGCCGCGAAACCCCGGGCCGACGCTTCAAGACTATCGAGCAACTGTTCAAGGCTCAAAGAACTCAAATCTCTTGCCATATTTTCACCCCCTATTCTGATATGTGAGATATCACCTCGGCTTTTAAAGCCAAAATCTTACCCTGGATTTCTTTAAGAATAGCATCCTTCCACTCCTTTGTTATTATAAGATGCCCTCGCCGCCCCGATTCTTTAAAATAATTTTCGGGAATTTTCCGAGTATTCTTCTTGGTAAAAACCCCTATGGATTTTATAGCTTCCGCCGCCTGAACTGCCCCGAT
>CAZNNV010000072.1:360-3727 GCA_964574515.1 uncultured Candidatus Saccharibacteria bacterium | reverse complement strand
ATTTAAAAACACACCCTCCAGCGTCGGTTTGCGCAATTCAATAGAATTGATTCTGGCCTGCATTTCATTAAACAGCCGCGGCAAAAATTTTTCTCCCTCCCGAACTTCCATAAAAACCGTTTCCCCTTCTTCCTTAACTTCCGCCTGATAGCGTTGTTCTAATTCGGCCTTGAGCGCCGCCCGATTCTCTCCGGTCAAACAAATAATATCGCCGCCAATCATGTTTTTTAAATTAAGCGGTGAATCCAGCGCCACGATTTTCCCTGAATCAATTATCGCTATCCGGTCGCAATATTCCGCTTCATTCATATAATGCGTGGTTAAAAAAATCGTCATCCCCCGTTCTTTTTTAAGCCGTAAAATATATTCCCAAATGCTGAAGCGGGTTTGCGGATCAAGCCCAAGCGTCGGTTCGTCCAGAAATAAAACAGCCGGATAATGAATTAATCCCCGCGCAATTTCCAACCGCCGCTTCATACCGCCGGAAAATGTCCTGACTAAATTATCTTTGCGCTCCCATAAATCAACCAGGTCCAAAACTTCTTTAATTCTCTGGCTGCGCTCTTTTTTCGGCACTTGATAAAGCTCGGCGTGAAAATAAAGGTTTTCCTTAGCCGTCAGCCGTTCATCCAGCGACGGATCCTGAAAAACCAACCCGATAGATTTGCGAACTTCATCGCGTTCATCAGCTATGCTATAGCCGTTAATTGTCGCTTGCCCACCGGTTGGCGCCACTAAAGTTGCCAACATGCTGATGGTAGTTGATTTACCGGCGCCATTGGGCCCGAGAAAACCAAAAATCTCGCCTTGTTGGACATCAAAAAAAATGCCATCAACGGCAGTTAAATCTTTATATTTTTTACTTAGATTTTTTACTTCAACAATACTCATAAAATCAATTTCCGATGATTGGGGAAAAAATCAATCATCGTTTTTAGTTGCTCTAAAGTAAATAAGCGCACGCTTTCCCCGTCATTGCCTTTATTTTTTAAATCCGCCAGCGAGGCCACCCGCGCCCGATAAAAATAAAATTCATGATTAAGCCTCTTTTCATGATGGACCAATTCTAGATCCGATTGTTTCAGTTTCAAACCGACTTCTTCTTCTATTTCCCGAATTGCCGCCGCCGCCGGACTTTCGCCCGCTTCGCTCCGGCCGCCGGGAAATTTCCAAAAAGGCGCCGGTTTTTTAAAATCCATAACCAGCGGCAGCCCCTGCGGCGTCTCCACCATCACCGCCACCGCAAACTTTCCCTTATTATACAATTTATCGGCTTTTAATCTTTCCTTCTCCGCTTTTCTCACCCGGCCTTCGTCAGAACCGAAATGATGGGCAATTTCGTGCCAAACCGTATTTTTAACAATTTCTCTTATCTGTTCAGCCGAAGCCGCGTATGCTTCAATCGGTTTTCTGAAAATCGTTATTTTATCCGGCCAGGTCATGCCATAGTGCGGTCCCCGGCGAGTTTGCGGCACGCCTTCGTATAAGCCAAATAACGCTATATCTTTTCTTAATTTTAATTTACCGATTTGTTCCGGCGTTGGTTCGTCCTCAATAACAATGGCCACGTTTTCCAATTGCCGCAAAAAATTTTCCGGAATCAGTTTAATGCCCTCATTGACTAATTTTTCAAAACCAGCCTCATCCATAAAATAATTTTAATGGGAAAACTAATAGTTCACGAAATAACGAATAGTGGCTTGCGAGCGCGAAGAATCAAGAAATGTTTGGGCCGCCGCGCTTAATTTTTCCTGCTCCAGCTGATTTTTAACCTGATCCCGATAACTGGCTTCTTGCCCAGCCGGGATAACCACGCTGTTATCTTTAATATACTGATCAACTTCGCTGTCAACAACTTGTTTCTTATCGGCTAATAATTTTTCTAATTGTTTTTGGGTCTTGATCCGTTTTTTCAGATCATCCAGCGTCATGCCTTGCGTTGCCAAGGCCTCATCAAGCGTTTGGCCTTGCCCCTGAAGCTGTTCTTCTATCTTTTTTATTTCCGTACTTATTTCATCATCGCTGATTGAAATTTCCTTTTTTTGAGCTTCATCATCAATTAATTTTTGGTTAATCATCCCTTCCAGCGCGTTTTTGCCCGAAACTTTTTCCAACTCTTTGATCACTGACCAACGGCTGATCGGACTGCCGTTGACCGTAGCCGCCACAAATAAGCCCTTATATAAATAAGCCAGCACGCCTATGGCAACGACGACAACGATAATGGCGGCGATAATGATAGTTTGCTTGTTAATAACTATTTTTTTCTTCTGCTCCTGATTATTTTCCGGCGCCGAAACGGCCGGCGTTGTTTCTGAATTATTGTCTGTCATAAATTGTTTTTAAAAATTAATGATTATATTTAGACCATACCATTTTAGCATACCCAGCATACTTTTTGCCAGAACAGAAAAATTTTCAACGACAATTATTCTTTTTCCTCATCTTCGTCCACCCGAATAAAGCCGCCAGCCTGCAGCTCCCAAAGCTTTCTATATAAACTTTCCTTAGCGATGAGCTCCTCGTGCCGGCCCGTTTCGCAAATTTGACCATTATCCAAAACGACGATCCGGTCCATCTTTCTGATGGTGGAAAGCCGATGGGCAATAACAATAACGGTCTTATCTTTCATTAAAATATCCAGTGAGTCCTGAATCAGCGCTTCTGAATGCGAATCCAAGCTCGATGTCGCTTCATCTAGAATAAGAATGGGCGCGTTTTTCAAAATTGCCCGGGCAATCGCCACCCGCTGGCGTTCGCCGCCAGACAGTTTGATGCCCCGTTCGCCGACATAAGTTTCATATTTTTGGGATAAATTATCTATAAAATCGTCGCAATGCGCCAAACGCCCGGCTTCTTCGACTTCCTGGTCGGTGGCCGTCGGCCGGCCATAACGGATATTTTCCCGGATCGTCCGATGGAATAATAGCGGATCCTGCGGCACCAAGCTGATATTATCGCGCAAACTCGCCAGCGTCACTTTTTGAATATTTTGGCCGTCAATTAAAATTTTACCGTCAGCCACGTCATAAAACCGCAACAGCAACCTGATAAAAGTCGTCTTGCCCGCGCCTGATGGGCCGACCAGGGCGATTTTTTCGCCGGCCTTGACCGTTAAATTTATATTTTTCAGTACCAAACGGGTTTGATTGAAAGCAAAATTAACTTCTTGAAAGGCGACCTCGCCGGCCGCCACTGCCAGCGGCTTAGCCAAGGGCGTATCTTTTATTTCATAAGGCAATTTCATAATTTCTACCATTTCTTTGGCATCGGCATAACTCTCATAAACATCGCGGATGATACGGCTGAATTCCCAAAGCCGCGAGCCAAGGCCAAGAATATAAAGCTGAATCAGAACAAAAGTGCC
>CAZNNV010000072.1:0-350 GCA_964574515.1 uncultured Candidatus Saccharibacteria bacterium | reverse complement strand
CGATAGTCACCAGGCCGGCCTGCCAATAACGGATGGTATAATAAAGCACAAAAAATTCTATCAGGATAATCAGCGCGGATTGAATCGCATCTAAACCATTGCCGACATTCCAATTAGCCATGGTAATTTTTTTCTGGTCCCCGACAACTTCTTTAAAATTTTTCTTTTCGCTCGCGTATTGGTTGAAGACCTCAATATTATTCTGGTTGGAAACAGCGTCGGCCAAAACAGCCGTGGTCCGCGAATCGGCAGCCGCCATCTTAATATTATATTTTAAGCGCCAAAGAGAATATAAATAATTGATAAAAATATAAAAAAATGCCCAGCCTAAAACAATAAACGCCAGACGG
>CAZNNV010000071.1:0-3777 GCA_964574515.1 uncultured Candidatus Saccharibacteria bacterium | reverse complement strand
ATTCTCGCTTTTTGTTTAATGGTGAAGATTGACCTTTTTGCCGCCGATCTCGGTCGCCATCTAAAAAACGGAGAAATAATTTTGACAGGTAGCGCCGAGGCGAGAAATGCCGTACTAACAACAAATTATTATTCATACACCGAAGGCGGTTCGCCGTTTATAAATCACCACTGGCTTTCGGGCGTTATCTTCTTTTTGTTTTTTAATCTTTTTGGATTTTCCGGTTTATCTCTTCTTTATATAGTATTTATGCTAATAGCTTTTTGGCTTGTCTTTGACCTAACCCGAGACAAAATAAACCCGTTTGCCATCTTTGCCATATCGCTAATCGCTATTCCGGTTTTTGCCTCCAGGGCTGAAGTCAGGCCAGAAGTTTTCACTTATTTATTTGTCGCTTTATTTATTTGGATATGTTTTAGATATTCAGAGGGCAAAATAAATCAAAGATGGTTATGGTTATTGCCCATATTACAAATCATCTGGGTTAATGTTCATATTGGTTTTGTTTTCGGTCCATTTATAATTGGCGTTTTTCTCCTAACATTTCTGATACAAAAAGATTTTTCAAAAGCCAAAAACATCGGCCTCATATTATTTACTTCGTGCCTGGCATTATTAGCAAACCCAGCGCATATCTATGGCGCGATATATCCCTTCAATATATTTGGCGAATATAGCTATAGAGTATTAGAAAATCAGTCAATCGTTTTTCTAGACAATCTTAGTGTCGGCAATCCATATACATTTTATTCATACAAAATTCTTTTAGTCCTAGTTTTATCAAGTTATCTCGCCGCCGCCTTTATAAATTGGAAGAAAATATTATTACCATTTTTAATATTTAGCGTCATATTTGGAATCATGGGCTGGTCGGCTATTAGAGATTTTCCTCTTTTTGGTTTGGTTGGCCTGGCTTCACTGATTATGAATATAAAAATAATTTATGATTATGGCGGCAATAAATTTAGCTTCCTGAATAAAGAAGAATTTTTAGTTCCAGTATTTGTCGGCTTGATTTTGGTTGGCTCGGTAATGACCGTTGGATTAATAGCAAAAAGAAGTGACAATTTTGGTATTGGTATCACGAATGGAGCAAATAATGCCGCGCAATTTTTCAAAGCGAATAATATTAAAGGGCCGATATTTAATAATTACGACATTGGCGGTTATTTGATTTATAATCTTTTCCCGAGCGAGAAGGTCTTTTTTGATAATCGCCCCGAAACCTATGCCAAGAAGTTTGTTGATGAAGAATACATAAAAGCCATGGCAGACCCCGAGATCTTCAAAAAAATAGACGAAAAATACAAATTTAACGCCATTTTCTTCTATTATCGGGATTATACGCCTTGGGGCCAAGCGTTTATCACCAAAAAAGTTTTTGATCCAGATTGGGCGCCGGTCTACGCGGATTTGTATAGCTTGATACTTCTAAAAAGAAACAATCAAAACAATTCTCTTATCCATAATTATGAAATTCCCAAAGAATCATTTACAATTTCCAGATGAAACTATCTATTATCATTCCCGTTCACAATGAGGCAAAGTTTGTCACCGAGACCTTAAAGAGAGTTTATCAGATTTCGCTGAATGTGGATAAAGAGGTGATTGTGATTGACGATGGTTCTACTGACGGCACAGGTGAAATATTGGCTGATTTGCGCGGAAAATATAATTTTACTTTGATTAGACACGCCACCAATCTCGGCAAGGGAATGGCGTTCAGAACTGGTTTTAATATCGCAACAGGAGATTTTGTGATTATTCAAGACGCTGATTTGGAGTATCATCCCAAAGATATTCCAAAATTATTAGAACGAATTGATGACGATAATTCCGTGGCTGTCTACGGAGACCGCGGCCAAAGCAAATGGCCTAAATTTGGTTATCACTATGTATTGGGCGCAAGGTTTTTGACAATAGTATTTAATATCTTATACGGCCAGAAAATTAAAGATCTTTATACTTGTTATAAACTATTTAGACCCAATGATATCATCAAAATGAATTTACAAAGCACTGGTTTTGAATTTGAGGCGGAGGTATCTTGTCAATTTGTCAGAAACGGCGGAAAAATACTAGAAGTGCCGATTGATTATTTTCCCAGAGATAAAAATCAGGGCAAGCATATCGGGCTCAAGGATGCCTTTTGGGGATTGTTCACCATTATCAAATATAGATTCAGTCATTAGTTTTTTTATTCGGAAAAATAATATTTAGCCACCTCTTGGCGTCGGCATATCTTTTTTCCTCCAAATATAAATTGATTAGATTTTCATAAGCGCCTAAATAGGGAAAATCTTGTTTTATCGCTTCCAAATACATCTGTTCCGCCTTTTCTGGTTCACCAAGTTTCCAATAGACCAATCCCAAATTATTCAACCCTTTTGAGTAAATCGGCTTGATGTTTTTGGCGTATTCTAATTCTCGCTTCGCATTTTTCAAGTCACCTTCAAGATAATAAATTGCTCCAGCATTTGACCTAGAAAGCACGCTATTGGGCGCGCATTCCACGGCTGAAAGAAATAAGGATTTTTCATTGAGCCAAACCTTTTGACGAGTAAAAGAGTTTATTCCGTAGAATATAGATATCACCAAAACTACAAGTGAGACCAGAATGTAAAGAGTTTTACTTTCAATTTTTATTCTTGATTTAATGAATCTATAAATAATCCAGCCCAAATACGAAACCAAGATAGCGAATCCCAATGAAGGAAAATAGAATAATCTTTCACCTGCGATAGTGCCTGTCGGAAAGAATATGTTGGATATGGGCAAAAAACTGAATATGATTATTGAAAAAGCAATCGTAACAATTGGTTTTTTGCGCCACAAAGCGATTGCCAATACCACCATTACAATAAATATAACTAAACCCAATATTGATTCTGTGTTTGATAAATTATGAACAATTTCTATTTGATTGTATGAATAGTCAGAGCAAAGTCCTGCGGGCCAAAACAATTTTTGTATATACATCCAAAAGATTTTAAACGCCGTGAGTATTCTGGAATAAGTGTCCGTGAACATTAATGGATTTTCAATTAAACTGGTATTCACTTTCAAATAGTGAGTTGGCCCAAGGGCAAAAAATCTTAAAAAGAAATAAAATCCAGCGCCAATAATTACGGATGAAATTGTTAGAAAATGTTTTTTTAATATCTCAATGTTTAATTTGTTTTCCCGGATAATAAGCATCAGTAAGATAAGCGGAACTATAGCAATCGCCGATTCTTTTGACCCTATCGCTAGAAATACCCACAAACCCACATACCAAAAATTGATTTTATCTTTTATAATTTCCAACAGCGCCAGCAGAGAGAAAAATAATGCCAGAAGTTCGGACCGGCCGGTAATGTTGGCGACGACTTCGCTGTGAAGAGGAATGACTAAAAATAATATCGCCACAATCCATCCAAGTTTTTCATTCTTGGAAATTCGGCTTATAAAAAGAAATATGAGAAAACAGGAGAGAGAGTATAAAATCAAATTTGCGAAATGAAAACCAACCGGGCTTGAACCAACCGCGAAGTTTGTGGAAAAACTTACTAAAGTAACTGGCCGATATAATCCTGATTCAATGTCCCAAAATGGAGACATAACAGCTTCTCCGATATTTTCAAAACCAGTTAATATTTCCCTGTGATCCAGAATGTTTCGGTCGTCAAAAACAAAGCCACCTTTCATTGATTGGCCGTATATCACGAAGACAATAAAAAAACACGCAATCAATACGAGCATTTTCTTTGATGTGGTCATTTGCTATATGATATAACT
>CAZNNV010000070.1:0-3877 GCA_964574515.1 uncultured Candidatus Saccharibacteria bacterium | reverse complement strand
GTGGTTGAGAAGCTTAAGGGTCTGCCGCGTGTCCTCGCAGACGATGAAATCAACCTCTTTTAATATCTCCACGGCCCGTAAAGTGATATCTTTTAAGTTGCCGATTGGCGTAGCTATGATGTATAATATACCCATAAAGTAAGTTTAAAGTTAAAAGCTGGAAGTGTAAACCCCGTTAGAAATTATTAAATAATTTCTAACGGGACAATGTTAAAGCTTATGATTCTTTTTCCACATATGTTGGTTGGCGCCGCAATCGGCGCTAAAATCCATTCGGGTGTTTGGATTTTTATTTTAGCCATTATAGCCCATTTTTTAGCCGATACTCTCCCCCATTGGGATTATATCAGTGGCCGGCTGGAGAATATTAAAGGAAAAAAATTTATTATTTTTTTAACAAAATCATTCATTGATTTATTTTTTGGTGCGATAATTATTTGGTATTTTTTTAATCCATCGCCTTATTTGCCTTTTATTTTTTTTGGTGCTTTGGTCAGCGTTTTGCCTGACGGGCTGACTTTGCTTAATCGCTTAACCGGTCAGCGTTTTGCCATTTTGCGGCAGATTTATGCTTTTCATGAAAAGATACATCAGCCGGTAAAAAAGACATCTTTTGCTTTCAATTTTATTTTTCAGGGTATTTTTTCCCTGTTTATTATAGCTGTTTTATTTTTTTTGAGATAAAGAGTTGGTTTGGTTTATTGTGGGTTGTTTAAAACCCCCTCTTTTTTAAAAAAGAGGGGGTTTTGGTTTATTGGAGAATAACTTAGCTTAAGTTTTTCTACCGAAAAAGTCGCTGGAAACAACTGAAATAGCCGCGGCCAGCGGTACTGCAATGATAATACCCATAACGCCGGCTAGTTGACCGCCGATGAGCATAGAAACAATGATAACTAAGGGATTCAAGCCAATCGCTTTTTTCATCACTAATGGCAGAATCAAATAGTTCTCCAGTTGCTGAATAAGAACGAATAGTGCCACGACCAGCAAACCGAGGATTGGCATTTGGAAAAAGGCAAAAATCGCGGCTGGCGTTGCCGATAAGACCGGGCCGATGTAGGGGATAATTTCTAATAAGCCGGCTAATAAAGCCAAGGTCAGGGCAAATTTTATTTTTAATAAGCTTAAGCCGATATAAACCAAGATGCCGATAATCAGCATTAATAATAATTGGCCGCGGAGCCAAGCGCCTAATTTTGATTGGATTCTTTCAACTAAATCTAGAATATAGGCCTGGTGGTTAGCTGGCGTGACGACCGCCAGGAATTTTTTAATGCCTTTTTCCTGAATAACCAGATAAACGGAAATCACTAAAATCATAGCGGCTGAAAAGATGCCGCCAAAGATATTTATGGCTGTACCGAAAATATTAGAAGCAGCGCCAGAGAGTTGATTACTAATATTTTCTAAAATATTTTTTAAAGATTCAGGGCCAATTTTGCCTTCAATAATTTTGACGCCGCTACCCAGGCTGTCTAAAAATTGCGGCAAGTTATGGGCTAGGATTTTAATTTGTCCGGCCAGAGGCGGAAAAACCAGATAAACAAATAAGGCTAAGAACAGGAAGATGCCGAGATAGATAATTGTCGCGCCAAAAACCCGCCTAACTTTATGGCGCGCCAGCCAGTCTACTGGTCCGTCCACGGCCGCGGCCACGATAATAGCGATAAATAGAATTAATAATATATCGCGGATTAGGTAAAGGAAGACCAGCCCGAGAATAATCAGGATAAAGCGAAAGATAGTGGCGGTGGAAATATCAATAGTTTGTCTGTTAATCATATTTTTAAGAGTTTTTTAAATTCTTCCTTTTCTTTAAATGGTCCGATAAGCGCTAGATTAAGCTTTTGGCTGGCGAATATCTTTTTAGCTGTTTGTTTCAGCTCGGTTTCCTCTATCGCCTTTATTTTGCCAAATATTTGTTCGGGTGTCAAAATTTTATTCTGCAATAATTCTTGTTCGCCCAAAAAACCGGCAATAGCGTCAGACGACTCCAAATTTAACGACAATTGGCCGATAAGATTATTTTTGGCCATGTTAATTTCTTTGGCGTTGAATTTGCCTTCTTTAATTTTTTTGAATTCTTTTAAGATTAAATTAACCGCTTCTTTGGCCTTGTTGTTGGGCACACCAGCGCGGGCGGCGATAAAGCCGGTGTCAGTGGTAAAACTAGCAACAGAGCCGACATAATAAGCGAGTCCCCGCTTTTCGCGTATTTCCTGCACCAAGCGCGAGCTCATGTAACCGCCCAGCATTGCCGATAAAATATTGAGCGGCCGGCGCGTAGCTTCATTTTGCAGCGAGCCGCCCTTAAAGCCGATGATTAAGTGTGTTTGGTCAGTTTCTTTTTGGAAAATAAGCGCCTGGGGAGCCTGTTGTTTTTCTTTGACCGGCAATTTTTTTTGTCCGTTGTCGCGGTTAATATTTTTAAAATATTTTTCAACAATTTTTTTAGGTTCTTTTATTTTTGATAAGTTGCCGGCTAAAATCACGAGGCCGTTTTTGGCGTTATATTGATTTTGCCAATAATTAATAATTTCCGGTCGGGCCATGTTTTTAATTATTTCTTTTTGGCCTAAGATCGGCCAACCGGCTGGCTGATTGCCGTATAAAATTTCGTCCCATAACATTGCGACTTTTTGCATCGGCAGATCCTCGTACATATTTATTTCTTCAATAATCACGCCTCGTTCCTTCTCTATTTCAGCGGTCGGAAAAACGGAATTTAGGGCGATATCGGAAATGATGTCCAGCGCCAGTTCGGCGTGAGCAAAATTGGCCTTGATATAGTAGCCGGTATGTTCTTGGCTGGTAAAGGCGTTGATTTCACCGCCGACGGCGTCAATCTCCAGCGTGATATCTTTGGGTCGGGGCCGTTTTTTAGTGCCCTTAAAAGCCAGGTGTTCCAGAAAATGTGAAATGCCGCTGATATTTTTAGTTTCGTATTTTGAGCCTGTGCCAACCAAAAAAAGCGCGGTGATGGTTTCCGTATTCGCCATCGGCGCTAGGATTACGCGCAGGCCGTTAGGTAAAATATGTTTGGTATACATATGGTTTAGCTTGTTATTCCAGCTGATTTCTTCCATTTTCTTTTTGCCAGTGATTTTTCTATTAATAAATGCCTGATGGCACCGGCTAAATTAGCGCGCGAGTCGGTTTTCGGATCATAATATCCGCCTTTTTCGGCAGTCTTTGCTTTTTTATCAGCTATATGTATTTTTATCTCTTTGTCATATTCTTTCAGAGCTTGTGATTTTTCGTCCCAGTTTTGGCTCGTTTCATACGCCAAGAGATCCGAGGGTTCTAATTCATCAATATTTATATCGCTAAAGGCAAATTTTATTGTTGGATTTTCGCTTTGCTGTTTAGCTAGAATTTTAGCGCGGATGTTTTCTAATCTTTTTTGGTCTTGCTGGTTTTCAATTAAAAGAGGTTCCGGCGTTTGTCCTTTTAACTGAGGATATTGGTTGATGTTTTCTTGGGGCATTATAATTTTTATTAATTTGAATCCCCTTCGTTCCCTCTATTATTATTTTTTAAACCTTTTCACCCGGATTAAGCCTGAACATGGAATAATTTCTGCGCCTTTTTTTTCTAATTCATCTAAAAACAAATTCATACCAAGTGAGTCGGAGGCAATATGCGGGGCGACAACAACATTAATGTGTGCAGCTAGGGCATTTTTGCGGTGGTCTTCGGATAAGTGCATGGCGATGATCGTGCCCACGCCAGCGCGTGCCATTGTTTGATAAATATCTTTAGCGCCTTCGGTGCCGCCGGTGAGCTCCGTGAAAGCGATTTTACCAGCATGGTTACCTTCCGAACCGGTATAAATTTTAACCGGCACGCCCATTTTAGCCGATTGTTTATATTCTTC
>CAZNNV010000069.1:0-3939 GCA_964574515.1 uncultured Candidatus Saccharibacteria bacterium | reverse complement strand
TTATATTCAGGAAATTGATTGATAAACTCCTCGGAAATTGATGGTTTTATTTTCCAAAGCATTATTAAAATTAAATATATTGCCGGGCCTTTATCCCAGCGCTTCTATCCCCGGCATGGCTTCGCCGCTGAGAAATTTCAGCATCGCGCCGCCGCCAGTTGAAATAAAAGAAAATTTATCCGCCAAGCCATTTTTTTCCAAATAAGCAATGGTTTCTCCGCCGCCGACAACCGAAAAAGCCTCGCTGCTCGTAATGGCTTCAGCAATGGCGCGCGTGCCGTGGGCAAAAAAATCATTTTCAAAAAGCCCCATCGGGCCATTCCAGATAACCATTTTAGCTGTCTTAATCACATTACTAAAAAGTTTTTCCGAATCAAAACCAATATCCAAAATTGATTCACCCGGCTGAATAAAGCCAACCGGCCCGATATGGCAAGTCGCCATATTATCCCTATCAGCGCAAACTAAAGCATCAAGGGGCAAATGAAGTTTGGTGTTGGTTATTTCCAGATTATTAAATTCGGCCGCCATTGATTCTTCAATAATTGATTTGCCGACCGCAATGCCTTTCGCATGCAATATGGTATTAGCCAAAGCACCGCCTAAAACTATATCATCGGCTTTATTTAAAAAACTTTTTATCAGCTTAATTTTGGTTGAAATTTTAGCGCCACCGATAATGACACAAAACGGATGTTCATGCTGATCGCGCACTTTGGTCAAATTTTTTATTTCCGCTTCCAACAATAATCCGGCATAGCTGGGCAAAAATTGAGTAATGGTGACTGTTGAAGAAGTAAAATCACGATGGCACTCGGCGAAGGCATCATTAACATAAACTTCTCCCAAAGCCGCTAATTTTTTGGCAAAAAATTCATTATTTTCTTTTTCTTCTTTATAAAACCGTAAGTTTTCTAACAATAAAATTTCGCCAGCCTTCAAACCGGCGGCTGCCTGAACCGCCTCTTCGCTGATGCAATCATTAACAAACCTTATTTCCTGGCCGGCTAATTTTGTTAATCTTTCGACAACGGGTTTCAAGCTGTATTTTTCATTTTTATCAAGAGCTTTCAAATGCGACATCAAAATTATTTTGGCGCCGGCGGCGACCAAATATTTAATTGTCGGCAGGGTGGCACGAATTTTAAAATCATCCGTAATGTTGCCGCCGGCATCCAAAGAAACATTAAAATCAACACGCACTAGAACGCGCTTATCGGCAACATTGATATCGCGAAGAAACTTCATAAAGTTTTGACTATTTTTATAAATTCTTCCGCCTTTAAACTCGCCGCACCCACTAACGCGCCCGCCAAACCGGCTTTAACGACATAATCGGCAATATTTTTAGAATCCACGCTGCCGCCATAAACAATCGTAATCTGGTCGGAAAAAAACCGGCTGTAAAGTTTAGCGATAACCCGCCGGATAAACAAAGACGCACTCAAGGCTTCATCCGGCGAACATTTTTTACAACCAGCGGTTGTGCTGATTGCCCAAACCGGCTCATACATAATAATTATATTTTTTAATTGGCCTCCGGGAATATTAACTAAAATTTTCGTCAATTGATTCTCAACGACGCTCTCAATGCCCTCGCCTTCTTTTTCCCCAATACAAATAATCGGCTTCAACCTCGCTTTTAGGGCCGCTTTTAATTTTAAATTGATAATCTCGTCAGTTTCCCCCAAATATCTTCTTCTTTCCGAATGGCCCAGAATAATATACTCCGCTCCCGCGTCAGCCAGCATCGCCGGCGACACTTCGCCCGTATATGCGCCTTGTGCTTCCCAATGGCAATTTTGCGCGCCGATAGCCAGCCCTTTATTAATCAGCGCCGGCAAATACATGAATGGCGGACAAATAACAACTTCAACATTTTTATTCTTTTTTACCCCGGCTTTAACCACCTCAAAAAGCTCCTGCGCTTCTTTCAGGCTTTTAGGATTCATCTTCCAGTTAGCGATAATTAATGTTTTCATAAAATTATCATTATTGAAAATTATTTAATAATTTTATTGTTTTTTACATGCCGCCAAATCCACCAAACAAGTCCCGCGGCGATAAAAATCCCGATCGCCAAATCAAATTTATGGAAATAAATTTTCAAAAAATCCCAGCGTTCACCAGCAATCAATCCCGCATAAGCCAGCATAAACGACCAGGGCAAAGAACCAAGCAAAGTATAAAAACAAAACTTTTTGAAGTTCATCCGAGTGACGCCGGCCGGCAGAGAAATAAAAGTCCTGACAACCGGCAACAGCCGGCTAAAAAAAACCGCGCTTTGGCCATATCGGCTAAACCAGCTGTCAGCAATGGCTATGTCGTGGCCGGAAATCAAAATATATTTGCCATACTTTTCAATAATCCGCCGACCGCCATAATAGCCAACCGCATAAGCGACGATTGAACCAAACAGATTGCCGATTGCCCCCCAAACCACCACTTGCCATAAAACCATTTTCCCCTCCCAGACCAAAAACCCGGCAAAAGGCATAATCACTTCTGAGGGTATAGGGATACAGGCGCTTTCTAAAGCCATCAAAAAAAATACGCCCGCATAGCCGGTGGCGGAAATAATACTGATAATTAAGCCGGCGAGCCAAGCAAGGATTGCTGAAATCATAATATAAGTTATTAGATATCTAAGTTATCTTTCGCAAATATTCCGCTGCTATCTCCGGTTCAACGGTGGAAATTTGAATTCCCGTGCCCAATTCAAAACCGGCCCAAGTTGAGGTTTTCGGTAAAATTTCCAAATGCCAGTGGTAATGGCCATAATCCTTGCCGTCAGCCGGCGCGGTATGAATAAAAAAATTATAGGCCGGATCATTCAACCCTTTTTTTATCTTACCCAAAGCAACTTTTAAAGCATCGGCTAAAAGATTTTTTTCATCATCCTTGATTCTTTCAAAATAAGCATGATGGGCCTTTGGATAAATACGCATTTCAAAAGCGACCCGCGAAGCAAAGGGCACTAAAACAACAAATTCTTCATTTTCATAAATAATCCGGCGGCCGTCTTCTCTATCCAATTCTAACATGGTACAATGCACACCTTTTTTATGGACTTCAAAAAATTGGCGGCTGCCGCTCAGGCTCCGGTTTAAATCCGGATCAATCACCGGCAAAGCGATAATCTGCGAATGTGGATGAGCAAGGGAAGCGCCGGCCTCCAAACCATGATTATGAAAAACAGAAACATAGTTAACTAATTTTTCATTAGCTAAATCTAAATAACGCTCTTGGTAGGCATCAATTACCTGCCGAACTGTCTCCACCGGCAAATCCGACAAATGCCGGTCATGATCGTGCGTAATCACTTTCAATTCTTTCAACAAAAAACCCGGAAATTTTATTAGGAATAACCGCTACCGACCATTGCCCTTCTTTATCCCGATATTCTAGTAATATCTTGCCGATTGTTTCCAGGTGGCAAAAAGGACAATCATCTTTATTGGATTCCTCTTTCCGTCGCTCTTGTTTAGCAAAATTTTCCGGCCGCTTAGAGCGGCCGGTGGCAATAACCACCCAGTCTTTACTGACTAAATCAAAACGGAGCTCAGAAGCAGATTTTTGTTCCTGGTTATTTTCCTTTTCTAATTCCATATTTATCCGTTATTAAATTCCATTTAATTTTAAACACGTCTAGTAAGACGCCGATATAAGCCCCCATACTTACCCGGCTGTCGGGATTATTTATCCAATAAACTGGAATAATGCCAATGCGATAGCCCAGTTTTTTTGCCATACCCAGAACCTCGATGTCAAAAGACCATTTATACATTGTCACTTTAGGAAAAATAGTTTCGGCCGCTTTAGCCGAAAAAGCCTTAAAACCACACTGCGTGTCCCAGATGCCCCAAAGCACTAAAACCTGAATTAAAATATTGCCTAAATCGCCAAATAATCTTTTATAAAGCGGCTGGGGCACGGCTT
>CAZNNV010000068.1:892-3962 GCA_964574515.1 uncultured Candidatus Saccharibacteria bacterium | reverse complement strand
ATCTTCGGTGAGTGCAGGGGATAGGTCCGTTCCACGCCCACGCCTTCAGAAATTTTCCGAACACAAAAAGTGCCACTCACGCCGCGACCGTGTTTAACAGCCATAACTAACCCTTCAAATGGCTGAATTCGCTCTTTACTGCCTTCTTTAATTTTCTGGTAAACGCGTACTGTTTGGCCGGCTTTAATCTCCGGTTGGTCTGTTTTTAGCTGATCTTGGGTGATTTTCATGGTTCCTACTGATTAATATTATAACTAATTACGAATAAATATTATCACATATTTTTTGTTTTTTCAAGGGTTTCCAGGGTGTCGGATAAATCTTTAGGCAGAGGCGCAACAAAAGTTTTTTCTTGGTTATTGGGCTCGTCCGACATTGAGGCAGGCAGTATGATTTTTAGTTCCGCGGCATGCAAAAATTGTCTGGAGAGATTAAACGGCAATAGCCGGTGGCCGGGTCCGTATTTTTTGTCGCCGACAACCGGGTGATTGATAAAATTCAAGTGGACGCGGATTTGGTGCAGACGGCCGGTGCGGGGTAGAACTTCCAGTAATGTATAATCTTTAAATCGCTGCCTGACTTTATATTCAGTTATGGCGGGCTTGCCGTCAGCGGATATTTTTTGTTTGGTTGGGTCAGTTTGTGAGCGGGCCAGCGGCTGGTCGATGATACCAGCATCGTTTTTAACGATACCGTTTACCAGCGCCAGATATTTTTTTTGCGCTAAACGGTCTTGAAATTGTTTTTTTAACCAATCAAAACTAAATTGGTTTTTAGCGATAATCATGACGCCGGAAGTGTCTTTATCTAAACGATGGACAATGCCTGGGCGGATGGCCGGGTCATCGCCGACTTCGGCCAGCGGGGGATAATGCGCCAATAGCTCACTGACTAAAGTACTGAGAATTTCACTGGCCAGCGGCGCGTGATTTTTGTCTTGCCGCGGGTGAACGGCAATGCCGGCCGGTTTATTGATGACTAAAATATTATTATCTTCATGTATAATATTCAGCTTGATCTCCGGATTGGGTAAAATTTGTGTCATCGTGGCATCGGGTATGATAAAGCCCGGCGCAGACTCCACTTTGTCATTTTCTTGTAAAGCATAACTCGGTTTGGTCGGTTTGCTATTAACCAAAAAATTACCCGCCTTGATTTGCTCTTTAATATAATCGCGGGATAAATGAGAATATTGTTGCTGGAGATGCTTATCTAGGCGTTCTTTTTTCATATTTGTATCATAGGCGGTCTTAGCCGAAAAGAAAAGCCCTGCTATGAAATAGCAGGGCTTTGATGTCTGGTGGGTCCGACAGGACTTGAACCTGTGACCTTTCCCATGTCAAGGGAACGCTCTAGCCAACTGAGCTACGGACCCAATTTTTATACCACGCAATTATCAATTTTTTAAAAAGATGGGGAACAAAACAAATTATTTTGTTATTTTGTCAGCATCATAACGGTGAAAACGATAATTATAAAGACGAAAATCCAGCCGGTAGTGTATAAAAACATTTTTATCGCATCATTTTTCTGATTATCCAGATATAATAGAATCGGTTTGCCCAGAACCAGCGCTCCGGTTAAAGCGGCGGAAAACACGAATAGCAATAGCATGGCCATCGGGACTAAAGCAGGATCTTCTTTGCCGAAAATTTTCTCGGCATTAGAAAAAAATAAATTTATGAATAGGACGTATACCACGACGCCGACCGCGTGGGCTAGGGAGCGGAAAATGATTTTTGAATTGGACATAGGTTTATTGTCATTGCGGGCTTAAAGGACGTGGCAATCTATAACAGGATCGCTTCGTCACTCCTTTTCTCGCAATGACATAAAAAAATAAAGTGGGCGCGCTAGGGATCGAACCTAGAACCGCGAAGGTATAAGCTTCGTGCTCTACCATTGAGCTACGCGCCCCTCACTTGAAAATGATTGAATTTTTAATTTTATTTTTCAAGTGCTTAAAAGAGTAGAAAAGTTATCCTATTTTTTTATTCTTTCATTAGCTTCTCAAATTCCTCTTTTTCTATTGATTCTTTCTTGATTAGTGTTTTGGTTATTTTTTCCAGCAGGGCGCGTTTTTGGGTTAAAATTTCTTGCGCAGTTTTATAGGCATTGTCAATAAAGTCGGAAACCTCGCGGTCAATTTCCATGGCCACCTGGTCGGAATAATCCTTGCCGGTAGTAATGTCTTTACCTAAGAAAATTAAATCTTCGGTTTCACCGAAAGTCCGCGGGCCGAGTTTATCGCTCATGCCATAGCGCATGACTAATTTATGCGCTAGTTCGGTGGCGCGTTCTAAATCATTGCCCGCGCCGGTGGTAATTTCGTTGAAAATTATTTTTTCCGCCGCATAGCCGGCCAATAGCACCGCTAATTCTTCGGTGAGTTCGCTTTTAGAATGCAAATGTTTATCTTCGGTCGGCAGTTTTAAAGTATAGCCGGCGGCTTGGCCGCGGGAGATAATGGAAATTTTGCGCACTGGGTCAATGTGGGGGAGTGAGGCGCCAACTAGGGCGTGGCCCGCTTCGTGGTAAGCAGCAATTTCTTTTTCTTTGGTTGAAAGAATATGGCTTTGCCGTTCCGGGCCCAGGAGGACTTTTTCAATGGATGGTAAAAGTTCATTCATGGAAATTTCTTTTTTGTCTTTTTGCACCGTTAGGATGGCTGCTTCGTTAGCCAAATTGGCCAGGTCGGCGCCGGAAAAGCCCGGGGTGCGCTCAGCGACTTGGCGCAGATTAACTTTTTTAGCCAGTGGTTTGTTTTTAGTATGAATTTTTAAAACTTCTTCACGGTCGTTAATGTCCGGCGCTTCCAGCATTACCCGGCGGTCAAAACGGCCCGGCCGCAGGAGCGCCGCGTCTAAAATATCGGGGCGATTGGTTGCGGCTAAAACAATGACTCGCGTTTCCGGGTCAAAGCCGTCCATTTCTACTAGAATTTGGTTAAGCGTTTGTTCTCGCTCGTCATGACCGCCGCCTAAGCCGGCGCCGCGCTGGCGGCCGATGGCATCCAATTCATCAACAAATAAAATCGCCGGTGCGTTTTTTTTGGCCATAGCGAAAGTGT
>CAZNNV010000068.1:0-882 GCA_964574515.1 uncultured Candidatus Saccharibacteria bacterium | reverse complement strand
CGCGACTGGCGCCCACGCCGACGAATAATTCTACGAATTCCGAGCCGGAAATATGGAAAAAGGGCACACTAGCTTCGCCGGAGACTGCGCGTGCCAACAGGGTTTTGCCGCAGCCGGGCGGGCCGATCAGTAAGACGCCTTTGGGAATTTTAGCGCCCAGCGCCTCAAATTTTTTCGGTTCTTTCAAAAATTCCACTACTTCCATTAATTCTTGTTTGGCTTCTTTGAGACCAGCAACATCTTCAAAGGTAGTTTTTTGTTTTTTCTTATCTTCCGGATTAACTAACCGCGCGAGAGATCGAGTGAAACCGAAGGCTTGGCCAGCGCCTTGTTTGGCTTGGCGCATCATAAACCAAAGGAATAGGCCCATTAAAACCAGTGGCAATAAAAATGGCAGGATAATGGAACCGAACCAAAATCTCCAGCCGCCGATATCTTTTATCTCCAAAGCGACTTTTTGCAGTTTATCTGTTTCCACGCCGTAATTTTTTAACGAATCGCTTAATGACGATTCGGCTTCTTTGCGCGAAATGGCGGCGGAATCATCAGTCAGGGTAATTTTCAGCTCTTGATCGTTTACTTCAATTTTTTTAATCTGTTCGGCATTGATCTTTTGCGCCAATTCACCCAAGGACATTTCTGGAATAGTTTTATCATCGCCTGAGAAATATGAAAATACCGCCGAGACTAAAATAAAGACGATAAGGATAATAAAGAAATTTTTAAAGAGATTCTTCATGATTCTGCGAAGTTAATAATTATTTACTAAAATACGAGGAGGGTTATTCCGGTTTATTTTCCGTAGGTTCTTTTTTTTCTGGAGCATTTTCTCGCACTAATCCCAAGGCCATTTTATGCACCGCCGGTTCAATGGAGATAATT
>CAZNNV010000067.1:2295-4006 GCA_964574515.1 uncultured Candidatus Saccharibacteria bacterium | reverse complement strand
AAATAAATCATACCAGGGCGGTGGAAGTTGTTGGTGAAAATGGTGTAAGCGAGGGATTAAATGAGTATGACGCGTTGATTGCTGATAAGCCGAACGTTTTTTTGGCGGCCACGGCGGCGGATTGTTTTCTTTTATATTTCTATGACCCGATAAAAAAAGCCATTGGTCTGGCTCATGCCGGCTGGCGGGGGATTCTGGGCGGTATTACGAAAAATACCATTAGTGCGCTAAGAGAAAATTTTGGTTCGTTGCCGGAGAATATTTTATTAGGTATTAGCCCGGGAATTCAAGTAGACCATTTTTTCGTGCGAGAAGATGCGATAAAACAATTTGAGGAGTATAATAAATATATAAGCAAGAAAGGTCCTTCATATTATATTAATTTGCCTAGAATTATTATTGAGCAGGCGATGGCCAAAAGTGTAAAACTGGGGAATATTGAATCAAGCGGTGAATGCACTTTTCGTGATAGAGACAAATATTTTTCTTTTCGGCGAGATAAGCCAGAGAGGTTGGAAACGATGGTTGGGTATATAGGAAAAAACGAATAACGAATTATGAATTATGAAACATGGGGAAAAATTACATAATTTATAATTCGTTATTTATAATTCAATTTTTATGCAATATCAATATATCTGGGATAAAGTTTTAAATCCCGATGAAACAGTGCAATATGAATTTTCCGTCGGTTTTTGGTTTCGGTTTTTAATGACGCTTTTTTTGGGCCTGGTTATCGCCGTGGTTTTAGGCGCTTTATGCTATTATTTTGATTTGCCGTATTGGCCGGCCGGCCTTTTCGGGCTCGGTTTCTTTTTGATTTATAATTGGTATATAAAGATAGCCAATGCTTACGCTTTTACCAATAAACGGGTTATTTCCCACCGCGGCTGGCTCTGGACGCGTTTAATTACGGTTGATTTTGAACAAATAACTGATGTTATCTGCGAAGAGCCGTTTTTTGAAAAATTGATTTTTGGCACCGGCTATATGTTCATTGACACGGCCGGTACCGATACGCAAGAAATTTCCTTTATGCATTTGGCTGACCCATATAAAGCCAAAAAGATTTTAGATTCATTAAGGGCGATTTAATAATTGACATGGGGCGTTTTTTTGATTAAAGTATAATAATATGAATTTTGTTTCTAAATTTTTCTCCGCCATTTTTACTAAAAAACGAATGTCGCGGACCGCTTGGATTATTGCGGTGATTTTTTTATTGGCGATTTTTGCCGGTTTGATAAATTATCCCCAAGCTTGGAACAAATCGGTTGACTGGCTGAATGCCCGTAAAAATGAAACAACGACGTTTAAGGCTCTGCCTAATATTCCGCAGTTTTTTAACTTGCCTTTTCGGCTGGGCTTGGATTTGCAGGGTGGGACGCATTTAGTCTATGAGGCGGATTTAGCGCAAATTGAAGCCAGTGAATACAATGATTCGATGCAGGGCGTGCGGGACGTGATTGAGCGGCGGGTTAATTTATTCGGTGTGGCCGAACCGCTGGTCCAGGTGGAAACGGTCGGCGATCATCATCGGTTGATTGTTGAGTTGGCCGGCGTCAAAGATATCAAGCAGGCTATTGCCATGATCGGTGAAACTCCCTCATTAGATTTTCGCGAGGAGCGCGACGCGGCAGAAACGCAAGCGATTATTGACCGATATCAGGCTTTGCCGCCAGAACAGCAAAAGTTTTTCACCGAGGACCCG
>CAZNNV010000067.1:1617-2285 GCA_964574515.1 uncultured Candidatus Saccharibacteria bacterium | reverse complement strand
CCGTATTTTAAAATAACGCCGCTGACTGGCAAATATCTGAAAAAAGCTAATTTGGAATTTCAGCAAAATACCAATCAGCCGTCAATCGGTTTGGAATTTAATGAAGAAGGGGCGCAAATGTTTGAAGAAATTACCGGTCGTAGCGTTGGTAAGAAATTAGCTATTTATTTGGACGGCGCGCCGATTAGTGTGCCGAGGGTTAATGAGGCGATTGCCGGCGGCCGCGCCCAAATTACCGGTACTTTTACGATTGAAGAAGCTAAGCAATTGGTGCAGCGGCTGAATGCCGGCGCCCTGCCGGTGCCGATTCAGTTGATTAATCAACAGAGCATTGGCGCAACATTGGGCGAGATTTCTTTAAAACAGAGTTTATTTGCCGGTTTCATCGGGATTTTAGCGGTGGCTTTATTCATGATATTTTGGTATCGTTTACCGGGGTTGCTATCGGTACTCGCTTTACTTATTTACACGGCAGTTGTGCTGATGATTTTTAAATTGATTCCGGTGACATTAACTTTAGCCGGTATCGCCGGTTTTGTTTTGTCGGTGGGAATGGCGGTGGACGCTAATGTCTTAATTTTTGAACGGTTAAAAGAAGAATTGCGTTGGGGGCGATCGCTCAATGGCGCGATTGACGAGGGCTTTAAACGGGCCGGGACATCAATTCG
>CAZNNV010000067.1:0-1607 GCA_964574515.1 uncultured Candidatus Saccharibacteria bacterium | reverse complement strand
ATTGATGATGGATTTGCTCGCGCTTGGCCGTCTATTCGCGATTCCAATATTTCATCATTGATTACCTGCGCGGTTTTATTCTGGCTGGGCACGAGCATAATTAAAGGTTTCGCTTTAACTTTGGCGATTGGTATTGTTATCAGTATGTTTTCTGCCATTACCGTGACGCGCAATCTTTTAAAAATTGTTGTCAGTGAAAAAATGGAAAAGAGGTTATGGCTATTTGGGATTCGCTCGGCCAACCGCCTTCAAAAACCGCCGTCGGCTCGGGTGTCGTAAAAATAATATTTATCTCCAGCCGCGGCTTATGTCTCGCCATGCTGGCGGAATAAAAATAAACAAATTAGGGGCATGGCTGCGATATATTTTTGAATGGCGGCCAGCCTCGCTCAAAAATTAATAATATGTTAAACGTTGTCGCTAAACGAAAAATATTTTACGGATTCTCTGCAGTTTTAATTATTGCGGGGATCGCCAGCACCATTTTTTGGGGTTTACATTTTGGCATTGATTTCCGTGGCGGCTCTTTATTGGAAGTGGAGTTTTTAAACCAGCGGCCGGAAAATCAGGCGATTAAAGAAAAATTAGCCGGTTTGGATATTGGCGAAGCCAGCGTTCAACCGACCGGCGAACGTGGGGTGATGCTGCGGATGAGAGATTTAGATGAAAATAAACATCAGGAAGTTTTAGAGGCGCTTAATAGTATTAGCCCATTTGAAGAAAAACGTTTTGATTCGGTCGGTCCGGTGATTGGCCAGGAATTAAAACAGCGGGCCCTGGCTGCTATTTTAGTGGTTTTAGCGCTGATTGTTATTTATATTGCTTTTGCTTTTCGCCATGTGACGCGGCCGGTGGCTTCCTGGAAATATGGTTTGGCGGCGGTAGTGGCGCTTTTTCATGATGTTTTTATTCCCGTTGGTATTTTTTCAATTCTCGGCCATTATTTAGGCGCGGAAATCGATTTGTTATTTGTGACCGGTTTGCTGACAATCCTCGGTTTTTCGGTTCATGACACGATTGTCGTCTTTGACCGGATACGCGAGAACTTGAAAAAAGGCGCGGGGCAGAATTTTGAAGAGACGGTTAATATCAGTATTAATCAAACTATTACCAGATCAATAAATACCTCATTAACTGTGTTTTTAGCCCTGCTCGCAATATACATTTTCGGCGGCGCCAGTACGAAATATTTCGCCTTATTATTAATGATTGGTATCTTTTTTGGAACCTATTCTTCCATTTTTGTCGCCAGCTCACTCTTGGTCACTTCTGAAAAATGGCGACAGGTGAGGATTGCAAAGAAGTTGGGGAAATAAGATATTATAGGTTAATCTTTTATTATCAACTGGCGAGGCAAGACCCCGCCAGTTTTTATTTTGTTGACACTTTTTTTATCCTATGGTATATTATAAATAGTAAAAATAAAGCTAAATTAGGCCCAGAGGGGGCTTAAAAAAGATGTTAAACCCCTTAATTTTGATTGGTGAAATTTTAGAGGCAATACCTAATGACCGCACAAAAGAGATAATCAGGCGGCGTTTTGGGCTGGGCGACGGCCAACGCCATACTTTAGAGGCAATTGGCCGCGACCATAATATCACCCGTGA
>CAZNNV010000066.1:0-4053 GCA_964574515.1 uncultured Candidatus Saccharibacteria bacterium | reverse complement strand
AAAACCCTGCCGGCCCCTGCCAAGCCGGCTAAAATTGTCACCGATAAAGTTAAAAGCTTAATTTTTCTGACCATAGCGTTTTAATCATAACAAATAAATCCTATCCCGCCAATATTATTAAAAAATAATTATTAGTATTAGTATAGGATTATATTTTCACAACTTCTAACGGGGCTTGCCAAAAAGGCCGAATTTAAGTAACTTTAAAACATGGGTACCACTATAATAAAAATTAAACGGATAATTCTGATTTTAGGGGATATCCTGATATTATACTCGGCCTTAATCCTGACCCTAGCTTTAAGATACCAGCAAAACTGGCAAAATGAATGGCAAAATCACTTTATTCCCTTTTCTATAATCTATTTGCTTTGGCTCTTGGTCTTCTATATCCTCGGCCTTTACGATTTGAGCTTGGCGCGCAATAATCTGTATTTCTTCATCACGCTAACCAAAGCGCTGGCCATTAATGCCGGCTTAGCGGTTATTTTCTTTTATTTTATTCCTTTTTTCGGCATTACTCCTAAAACCAATCTTTTTATCAACTTGGCGATTTTTGCTATTTTATTTGTTTCTTGGCGCCAGCTTTATAATCTGTTTATTAAAAATTCGGCCCTGCTTAATAATGTTCTGATTATCGGGCGAAATCCGGAAACTGACGAGCTAATCAGATATATTAAAGATAATCCACAGATCGGCTACCGAATCAAAAAAATAGTTGATCTTAAAGAAGTTAATTTGATTTTCAATCTAATTGAAATTATCACCAAAGAAAAAATACAGATTGTCGTCACCAGCATCAATCCTCAAAAAAATATCAACCTCATCCAAAATCTCTACCAATGCATTCCGCTGAATATAATTCTAGCTGATTTACCGGCTTTTTACGAAAAAACAACCGGTAAAATCCCCGTTTCCGCTATTGAAGAAATCTGGTTTCTACAAAATTTAATGGCCGACCGAAAAAGTTTTTTTGAGCTGATGAAAAGAGCCATTGATATCGCTGTCTCGTTTATCGGCGGAATTATAACCTTATCCCTTTTGCCAATTATCGCCTTACTGATAAAAATCAATAGTTCAGGCCCGATCTTTATAAGGCAAAAAAGAGTTGGACAAAATAATAAAATCTTTAATATTATTAAATTCCGCTCTATGTATGCCTTGGCGCCGGATGGCAGCGCCGAAAAAAATGGCGCTGAATGCGCCAAAGAAAAAGATGAACGCATAACGCGCGTCGGCAAATTCCTGCGTAAAATCAGATTAGACGAATTGCCGCAATTATGGAATGTTTTTCGCGGCGATATGACTTTTGTCGGACCGCGGCCGGAACGGCCGGAATTCGCCTTTGCCGGCGATCTGCTGGAAAAAATCCCCTTTTATCAAATCCGCCATATTTTAAAACCCGGCCTAACCGGCTGGGCACAAATTAAATATCCCTATGGCTCTTCAATACAAGATACGCTGCAAAAATTGCAATACGATCTTTACTATGTTAAAAATCGCGGCTTTATTTTGGATCTGGCAATTATCTTAAAAACCATCCGGACGGTTTTAAGCGCCATCGGCCGATAAAAAACAACTGATAAAAAAATCCAAATAGCGTTTGGATTTTTTTTATTATTTTTTTTACTGCCACAATATCTTTTAAGATAAAAACCGCTTTAACAAATTGGCGATTTTGCCAAACCCAAAATGTGCTTTGGCAAAAATCGGCGTCACGGATGATTTTCCCGATAAAATTTCAGCCACCAGGCCGGCGCCGACTGTTTGGTTGGTCAATTCGTCAATAAGAATAAAACTGCCTGTCTGCCTGTTACGGGCATAAGGATCAACCATCAAAGGTTCAATAGTTTTTATCTTAACGCCGCCAATTTCATTAAAAGATAATTGGCGGGCCGGCCCGCCAGATAGATTATTAATATCCAGCCGATAATTTATCTTTTCCGCAAAACACCGGGTTGTCTTGGTCGTTTGTTTTATAAAATAACTCTGGCCTTCTTTTAACGGCTGTTCAAAAAACCAACAAACAATGGCTTCAAAAACATTAACTGTTGACGGCAAGCTTTCCTTTTTAGCAATCATGTCGCCGCGGCTCACATCTATTTTATCCGCCAAAGTTAAAATAACCGATTCAGGCGCCGTTGCCTCCTCAACTTCCCGGCCCGCGGAAAAAATTGAATTAATTTTTGTTTGCTGGCGAGATGGTAAAATAATTATTTCGTCGCCTTTTTTTATGGAACCACTTTCAATTTTACCGGCATAACCACGAAAACTCTGATCCGGCCTGACAACTAATTGCACTGGAAAACGAAGGTCTGTTGAATTATGCCTATCTGCCAACTGTAAGTTTTGTAGATATTCCAGTAATGTCTCTCCTTGATGCCAATTAAGATTTTTACCCCGCTTCACCAGCATATCGCCTTTTAGGGCCGAAAGCGGCATAAAACGCAGATCTTGAATGTTCAACCGCCCGGAAAAATCAATTATATCTTTTTTTATCTTTTCAAAAACTTGCTGGCTATAACCGACAACATCCATTTTATTTACCACTATTAAAATATGAGGAATACCCAATAAAGAAGCGATGGATAAATGGCGCTTTGATTGAGTCAATAAGCCATGGCGTGCATCAATTAAAATCAGCGCTACATCAGCGCCGGCAGCGCCAGTCACCATATTTCTAGTATATTGCTCATGGCCTGGCACATCGGCAATAATAATCCGCCGGCCGGGAATTGATAAATAACGATAAGCCACGTCAATTGTAATCAACTGCTCCCGTTCAGCCGCCAAACCGTCGGTTAAAAGAGACAAGTCAACTTCTGCCAAACCTCGCTGCTGGCTGATTTTAACAATGGAAGAAAGCTGATCTTCATAAATCGCCTGACAATCAAAAAGCAACCGGCCAATCAAAGTTGACTTGCCGTCATCAACACTGCCAGCAGTTGTCAGCCGTAATAATTCAGTTTGTTTAAAATTTTTGTTATCAAAAACCATTTTTATTAAATTTAAAAATATCCCTCTCTTTTCTTTTGCTCCATTGAGCTGTCCGAACCATGATCAATCGCCCGATTCTCCCTTTCTGATTTTTTTGCCACCATCACTTCCTCAATAATTTCATCAAAACTGACAGCTGTCGAAGGAATAGCGCCGGTGGAAGGCGAACAGCCTAAGGTGCGATAACGGCAAACCATTTCAATAACTTCCTCGCCGGCGGCCGGCTGAACAAAATTATCCAAGCGCAAATAAACATTATGGCGCCTAATCACCTGTCTTTTTTCAGCAAAATAAAGCGGTACCACTTCAATTTTCTCCTGCTTAATATATTGCCAAATATCAACTTCCGTCCAATTAGACAGCGGAAAAACACGGGCTGATTCACCCTCATTCAACCGGCCATTATAAAGATGCCAAAGTTCTGGCCGCTGATTCTTAGGATTCCAAACTCCATCTTCATTGCGAATGGAAAAAATCCTTTCTTTAGCCCGCGATTTTTCTTCTTCGCGGCGCGCGCCGCCAAAAGACGCGTCAAAGTTATATTTTTTTAGCGCCTCCAACAGCGGTTTAGTCTTTTTATAATAGATATACTTATCCGTGTGCGCTTCGTGCGACGGCATGGCTCTAGCAATCGGCTCTTCATTTTTATGAACAATCAATTTGATGCCGGCTTTTTTAGTATAATAATCACGGAAAGCAATCATTTCATGAAATTTATAACCAGTATCAATATGCATAAACGGAAAAGGGATAGGTGCCGGCCAAAATGCTTTCTGCGCTAGACGCAGATTAACCGAAGAATCCTTGCCAATAGAATAAAGCATAACCGGATTTTTGAATTCGGCTACCGCTTCTCGAATGATATGGATGCTTTCGGCTTCCAATTGCTTAAGATAGTTTAAATTGTATTTTTTTTCTTTAAACATTTTGATACTCATTGACACCTCTTGATACCTTTTTATATAATAAGGGTAGCCTAATCAAAAGAAAGCTGTCAATAGAAATAATCCACAAATTAATTAACTCGCCCAATAATGCGGCCTTACAATTAATCAA
>CAZNNV010000065.1:1826-4235 GCA_964574515.1 uncultured Candidatus Saccharibacteria bacterium | reverse complement strand
AGACGCCGTGCGTTTCACAACGAGCTTAGAAGAAGATTTAGCACGGCGAGACTTTACTATTAATGCTATAGCCCTTCGCCCCGGCTCAAAGGAAACCCAAGAAATTATCAATCCTTTTAATGGCCAAGAAGACCTGAAGAATGGCCTTATTCGTGCTGTTGGCAATCCTGCAGAACGATTTGATGAAGATGCCTTGAGAATGATGCGGGCTATTCGTTTCACCGTGGAACTTAGTTCCGCGAAACAAGTTCCATTTACGATCGAGGGGAAAACAAAAGAGGCCATCAGAAAAAAAGCTGAATCAATCAAAGCTATATCCAAAGAAAGGATCCGCGACGAATTGATAAAAATCATCATGTCTGATTTAGCATCTGACGGAATTTTATTATTGCAAGAATTAAATCTTTTACCATATATCATCCCAGAGTTAACACAAGGCATCAATATCGCCCAAAATCGCCATCATATTTATTCTATTTTTGAACATAATGTATATTCCTTAAAGTTCGCCGCTCAAAAAGAATATAATCTGGTCGTCCGGCTGGCGGCGCTGCTGCATGATATCGGCAAAACCCAGGCTAAAGCCGGAGAGGGGATAACAGCCACTTTTTATAACCATGATTACATCGGCGCCAAAATAGCCACACGGATTTTAGACCGCCTGCATCTGCCGCGCCAAACCGTTGATGCGGTGGCCAATTTAATCAATAACCATATGTTTGTTTATGATGTCGGTGCGGTCACCGAAGCCGGCATCCGGCGTTTGCTTAAACGCGTCGGACCGGAAAATATGCAGGATTTAATTAATTTACGCGTGGCTGACCGATTAGGTTCCGGCGTGCCTAAAGCCCAGCCTTACCGCTTACGGCATTTCCAATATATGGTAGCCAAGGTCCAGCATGATGCTATTTCCGTTAAACAATTAAAAATTAACGGCACGGATATTATGGAAATCTTAGGCATTGCGCCTGGGCCAAAAATTGGGGCAATCCTGGATGTGCTCCTGGCTGAAGCCATTGAAGAGCCGGCCAAAAACACCCGACAACAGCTAGCTGAACGCGCCCAAGCGCTGGCGAATTTTGATCTGACCGAACTTCGCCGCCTGGCCAAAGAACGCATTGCCGAAAAAAAGGAAGAAGAAGATGATATTATTAAAAAACAATATTACGTAAAATAATGAACTGTGAAATTCGCTTATTCCCAAAAATTAAATTAACAGTTATAATAATATAAAGTTTATAAAATCAGTTTATGGATCTCGACGAACTCAAAAAACGGCTTTACGAAAAAGACAGCCAGATAACTGACCGGCCGCAGGCGCCGGCGGAATTTAAATCCGGGCAAGTCAGCCTTGATCCGGCCACGTCGGCCATGGCACCGGCCTGGGAAGAAGAAAAACCAAAATCATTTTTTAAGTTAACAAAAAAAATAGTTTTTTGGCTTGGCGGAATAACAATTTTAATAGTTTTGGCCGGACTGCTTGGCTGGTATCTTTGGTCAGCCAGCGCTTCCTTTGATAAAGATAAAGTATATCTGGAAATCTTTGGCCCGACTAAAATCACCAGCGGAGAAGAAGCAACCTATATCGTCAAATATAGAAATAATACTAATGTCGCCCTAAATGATTTCATTTTAACTTTTACCTATCCCGATCAAGCCCTTCCCTCTGACGGTAAAGAAATTAAAAAAGAAAATAACCACCAACAGGCAGCTATAAAATTAGAACGGCTGGAAAGATTAGCGGAAGGACAGCAAGAATTCAAGGCTAAAGTCTGGGGCGAAAAAGACAGCATCCAAGAATTCATCGCTAAAATTAGCTATCGGCCAGTTAATTTCAACTCCGACTTTTCCAATGAAACAAAGTTCCTGACTCTCATTAGCTCAACGCCGTTAATATTAAATTTTAACCTGCCGCAAAAAATTACTTCCGGCCAAACATTGAATTTTTCCTTACAATATATAAATACTGCCGAGACATCATTTTCTGATTTAAAATTAAAATTAGAATATCCGGAAGGATTTATTTTTAAATCCTCTCTGCCTGAAGCTTCGGCTGACAATAATGTCTGGCCGATAGGGGAGCTGGCTGGGCGGGATGAAGGGAAAATTATTGTCACCGGCCTGATCAACGGCCAACAAGGCGAGAGCAAAACATTCCGGGCGATGTTGGGTATTGAACGAGACGGACAGTTCGTTGCTTACGACCAGATCGCCAGCTCGCCGGAGATTATCGCTTCGCCGCTTTCGGTTGAACAATCAAGCGATGCCGAAAATAATCGGGTTGATTTGGAGCAAAAAATTAATTACAAAATTAAATACCGCAACACGACTAACGAAATAATCGGTCCGGTGACCATTAAAGTCAAAATTGAAGGATCAGCTGTTGATTTTTCAAAAATTACCGCCATC
>CAZNNV010000065.1:0-1816 GCA_964574515.1 uncultured Candidatus Saccharibacteria bacterium | reverse complement strand
CCGCCATCAATGGCCATTTCAGCGAGAACGAAAGAATGATTATTTGGAATACCGGCTCATTAAAAAATCTTGAATCCTTGGCTGCCGGGCAAGAAGGCGAAATCACTTTTTCCCTGACGCTAAAGAACAAGCTGCCGATAAATTCCTATAGTGATAAAAATTTTACCGTCAAGACAATTGCTCAAATTGATTCAACTAATATTCCGCTCAGCCTAATAGGCACATTATTGAGAGGCGAAAACGAACTGGTTTTAAAAGTTAATTCCCGAATTGTCTTTAATGCTAAAGCTTTTTATTACGACAGCCTTTTGTCTAACTCCGGGCCGTTGCCGCCGCGTGTCGGCCAACAAACAACCTATACTGTCCACTGGAATATCCTGAATATCTCCAACGACTTAACTGATGTGCGGATTGAATCATATCTGCCACCCTACATGCAATGGCTGGGTAAAATATCGCCGGCTGAAGAAAATATAAAATATGAACAAGCCACCGGAAAAATAACTTGGCAAATCGGCAACTTAAGTTCGGGCACCGGCATATTGCTGCCAGTTAAAACCGCGGCTTTCCAAATTGGCTTAACGCCAGCGGCTAATCAAGCCGGCCAAATAGTTGATTTGACCAATGAAAGTGTTTTATACGCTAAAGACACCTTTACTGATGCTGAAAGCCAAATCCAAATTGATGCTATCGGCAGCAATCTGCCGGACGACAAACAGATAACATGGGAAACGGGAACAGTCGCGCCATAAAAATTTATAATTTACATATCAAAATTGCCGAATAAAAAAATCAACAAAAATAAATTAATCAAGACCAGGCGGGGGACAATGGTGTCTCCTGTTTTTATGCCTATCGCCACCAAAGGTGCAGTCAAATCTCTCGCGCCGGAAGATCTCAAATCATTAGACGCGCAGATTATTTTAGGCAATACCTATCACCTCTGGCTGCGGCCGGGAACTAAAATCATTAAACGCGCCGGCGGCCTGCATAATTTTATGAATTGGGATGGACCAATTTTGACTGATTCAGGCGGCTACCAGATTTTCTCACTAGGAGCCCGCAGCCGCCAAAATATGGTTAAGATTACCAATGAAGGCGCGGAATTCCGCGACCCAATAGATGGCAAAAAGCATTTTTTGACACCAGAAAAATCAATTCAAATTCAGCTGGATTTGGGTTCGGACATTATTATGGTCCTAGACCATTGCCCGTCTTTTCCGGCAACGCACGAACAGGTGGAACAAGCAGTCAGGCGGACAACAAGATGGGCATTAAGATGTAAAAAATATTTTGAGAAGCATACAACAAAACAAAATAAGCCTTTGCTTTTTGGCATTATCCAAGGCGGAATTTATAAAGACTTACGCCAGCGCAGCACGCGGGAATTACTAGACATCGGCTGGGATGGCTATGCCATCGGCGGTGTGGCAGGGGGGGGACCAAGGAAATATTTACCTCAGGTTTTAAAGTGGGTCCTACCGCTTCTGCCGCGAGATTTACCACGCTATCTAATGGGACTCGGCAAACCGGAAGAAATCGTGGCCGCGGTTCGGTCCGGCGTTGATATGTTTGATTGCGTCATACCGACGCGGGAAGCCAGACACGGAAAGTTATATAAACTTAAATCAAAAAAATCAAAACTATTCTATGAAACCATCCAAATCACTAATAGTAAATTTTCTAAAGATTTTCAACCCATAGATAAAAATTGCAATTGCTACACCTGCCAAAATTATTCTCGAGCTTATTTAAATCATCTGTTTAAAACTCAGGAGCCATTAGCCCTGCGCCTGGCGACAATCCATAATCTTAA
>CAZNNV010000064.1:2774-4294 GCA_964574515.1 uncultured Candidatus Saccharibacteria bacterium | reverse complement strand
CTTCGCCCTTGCCCTTGCCATTTTTCTTTTCCAACCGCAAGCTAAGCATAGTTTTTTGATAGCCTTCAACAACCGCGGCAGTTTTATCAGCAGAATTATTGTCTAAAACAATTATCTCGTAAGAATAGGACTGCTTGGCTAAATAGCCATCCACACTTAACAAGGTCTTACCAATAGTTTTTTCCTCGTTGCGAGTCGGAATGATAACCGACAGATATGGTTGATTTTCCATAAAACTCATTTTGTCATTCTGAGCGATAGCGAGGAATCTCCCGCGCCTGACTGCCGGAAGGCAGGCCTGCGGGGCATATCGCGTATATTCGTGCGAGATTCTTCGGACTATGCTCTTAAAATGACTATTTTTTATATTCCATTTATTATATCACGCCCAGGGTAAAAAAAAAGGGCCGTCCTTGCGAAAAGTGACGATCCCAGACAGTCCGAAAAGAATTAAAAAAATCAAATCCTGGTTAATACTTCCCCGCCATTTTTCGTCACGGCTACTGTATGTTCAAAATGCGCGGCTAAGGATTTATCTTTGGTTCGAAAACCAAAACCATCCGAAGATTTTTTAATGGCATGACTGCCTAAAGACAACATCGGCTCAATCGCCAACACCATGCCTTCTTGCAAAACAACGTCCCGAAAATTGCGGTCTATAAAATTAGGAATCTGCGGATCTTCGTGCAACTCATAACCCACGCCATGGCCAACCAAATCGCGAATCACTGCGAAACCGGCCTGCTCTGCTTTGCGCTGAATCGCTTCGGAAACCTTGCTTAATTTCTGGCCGGGTTTGATTATTCTGACAGCCGACTCTAGAGCCGCTCTCGTCGCAACAATTAAATTCTTAGCTTCTTCGCTTATTTCGCCGACAGCCACAGTTATCGCCGCATCCGTATATAATCCCCGCTGGCCGCCGCAGCCGCCAGCCATCGGACAAGCGCCGCATTGTTCCGGCGGATATAAGACGCCTAAATCCAAACTAATAATATCGCCTGCCTGCATCTTTCTTTCTGATGGCAAGGCATGGACAATTTCTTCATTAATGGAGGTGCATAAAGTTGCCGGATAACCGTCGAAACCTTTAAAACCAGGCAATGCCCCTTTTTCATAAATTAACTGCTCCGCCAACTCGTCTAAAAAAGCCGTGGTTATCCCCGGCTTAATATTTTTCGCTAATTCCGCCAACACAGCCGCCAAAATTTCCCCCCCTTGGCGCATAATCGATATTTCTTTTGGGGATTTTATAGGGATCATAATTTAGATAAAATCTCTGTTTGCACTTCTTCAATCGTCCGCAAACCATTAACTTTAACCAACAAACCTTTCTTTTCATAATGCTTAATCACCGGCATTACTTCTGTATCAAACCAATCCAATCGCCGATTGATGGCCTCAGGCTGATCGTCATCACGAATAATCAATTGCCCGCCGCAATCAGGACAAATTCCATTCATTTCTTCTTTATAAATTACAATATGACCACACTGAGCGCAAATACGGCGGCTAGCGATTCT
>CAZNNV010000064.1:0-2764 GCA_964574515.1 uncultured Candidatus Saccharibacteria bacterium | reverse complement strand
CCTCGCGCGGAAAATCAATTAAAATAACTTTTATATTTTTATTCCATTCAAACCATTCCAATGTTTCATCCAGTAGTTGCGCCTCCGTCAGCATGCGCGGGGTGCCGTCAAAAATAATTCCGCCAAAATCATCACCCAGGCTTTTTTTAATTTCCTGCAACCGACTGTACCAAAGAAAAAAAATCAGCGGCGTTGGCGCTAATTTGCCTTCTCCCAGTCTGTTTTTTAATTTATCACCGGTGAAGTCGCTGGCCTTTAACCGTTCACGCAACAAATCGCCGCTGCCAATATATTCCAATCCGAATTTATTCACCAACAGCTTGGCCTGCGTTCCCTTGCCGCAACCTTGGCGGCCCAAGATTATGATGATTTGAGGTTGATCCATATCTGCTACTGCCCCGCTTTACGGAGCTCTAAAATTTTAACAAAAATTTTAAAATCCTTCGTATTCCCGCATCGTCAGCTGCGACTCCACTTGCCGGATGGTCTCTAAAACTACCGAAACAACGATAAGAACGGAAGTACCGCCGACCGCGAAAGTAGCGATACCGGTAGCGCTCTGAACGATAGTCGGCGCCACGGCGACTAAACCGAGAAAAACAGCACCGACTAATAAAACGCGGTTGAGAATAAAATTGATAAATTGAGCGGTTGGTTGGCCCGGCCGGATGCCCGGAACAAAACCGCCCATTTTTTGCAGGTTTTCAGAAATACTTTTAGGATCGAAGGTAACGGCGGTATAAAAATAAGTAAATAATACCACTAACAGAAAATAAACCAAACTATATATCACGCCGGTGTTTTGGAACATATCGCGCAAAAACCTGGCAATCGTGGCCAACCAACTAACTGAAGAATTGGCCAAAAAACTGCCAATCATGCCCGGAAATAACATAATGGACAGCGCGAAAATTATCGGAATAACGCCAGCTGGATTAATATTCAACGGTAAATAAGTGGAAACGCCACCATAGACGCGGTTGCCACGCACTCGCTTGGCGTAAGACACCGGGATATTGCGCCGGCCTTCAGTAATAATAATCACCGCGACAATAACTAATAAAGCGATTACTAAAAATCCGAGGTAAGAAGGGATGTTCGCCGGATCAAAATTAACCATTGTTTGACGGAACGAAGTCGGAAAATTCGCTAAAATACCGGCAAAAATCAATAAAGAAACGCCGTTGCCGATGCCTTTTTCAGAAATCAATTCGCCCAACCACATTAAAAATAGAGTGCCGGCAGTAATCACGCTGATGGTAGTAATCACCTGGAACGGACTCAAAACACCAATAACTTGCTGCGACCGCAACAGCATGATCATGCTGTAGCCCTGTAAAATAGCTAGCGGCACGGTCAAAATCCGGCCATATTGGTTAAATTTTTGCCGACCGGCCTCGCCTTCTTCTTTATAAAGAGCCTCCAGCTTAGGAAAAATCATAGTCAACAACTGCATAATAATCGTGCCGGTGATATACGGACCTAAACCCAGCATGGCGATAGATAGATTGCTCATCGCGCCGCCGGTAAACATATTTAATAAACCAAAAAGTTGGTTGCCTTCAAAAAAATTCTTCAGTTGTTCCGCATCAATGCCCGGCACCGGGATCGTCGCTACTACCCGAAAAATAGCAAAAATCATCAACACAAATAAAATTTTGTTTCTGACTTCGCGGACTTTAAAAATTTGAATGAGTTTAGAAAACATTATTTATTTAATTGTTCCGCCTGCCTTTTCAATCTTCTCTTTTGCGCTGGCGGATATTTTTAATCCTTCAATAATTAATTTTTTATTAACTTCTCCGTCGCCCAAAATTTTTACTGCCGGTATCTTTTTATTCATTTTAGCAATCAAACCCTTTTTCAGCAATGACTCAATATTGATAGTTTCATTCTCTTTAAATAATTCATTTAATCGCGCCAAATTTAAAACAACCATTTTAGCGTTAACCGGTTTAAACTTATAACCGCGCAATTTAGGAATTTTTTTCAGCAAATCACGCCATTCTGGCCGCATCTTGCGTCCAGCGCGCGACTTTTGACCCTTATTTCCCCGGCCGCTATAAGTCCCCCGCTTGCCGCCACGACCAATACGTTTTTTGGGTTTACTGATTTTTATCTTTATTTGATGCAACTGCATAATAGTATATTTTATTTACTGTCTTTTTTGGATTTTAATTTTTTTAACGCCTCAATCGTCGCTTTCGCGTTATTTAATTTATTGGTTGAACGGCTTAAAATTTTAGCGGTAATATTTTGGATGCCGGCCATTTCGCATATAATGCGCATCGCGCCGCCAGCTACCAGGCCCCGCCCTTCGGCCGCTGGCTTTAATAGAACTCTGGCTGCAGCAAATTTAGTCGTTACTTCATGAGGAATGGTGCCATTTTTTATCGGCACATTAACTAAATTCTTTTTACCGTCAGCCGCCGCTTTATCCATTGATTGCGCCACATCTAATCCTTTACCAATACCAACACCGACTCGGCCTTTTCTGTTGCCAACCGCTACTGTCGCGCGAAAACTAAACCGTTTGCCGCCGGCGACCACACGTGTCACGCGAGCTATATCTAAAAGCTTAGAATCAAATTCTGATTTTTCTTTTTTATTATCCTTTTCTCTTGTTCTTCTCATATAGTTTTTCCGTTAATTTAAAACTTTAAATTAAAATTTCAACCCGCCCTCTCTGGCCCCTTCAGCTGCCGCTTTAACGCGACCATGATATTCATATCCACCCCGGTCAAAAACAACAGATTCAATTTTT
>CAZNNV010000063.1:3683-4613 GCA_964574515.1 uncultured Candidatus Saccharibacteria bacterium | reverse complement strand
AAAATTTTCCTCGCCAGTTTTTCTCGCTCTTTCCCGCCTTCAGCGGGAAAACCGTGCCCGCTCAAAAAACTGAGCGTTTTGGAAATCATCCGCCTCGCCCCCATAATATGCATTAAAAGAATACCCCAGCCGGGTGTTTTTTTATTTGATAGTATTTTTAACGGGGTTGACTAAATGTTTCTAATTCACCTACAATAAAGCCAGCGTGATGGAAAAAGAAAAACTGGTGGAGGCGGTGGAATTGGCGGCGGCTGTTTATCGGCTGACCGAAAAAATTCCAGCGGATGAAATTTTGAAAAGAAAAATCAGGGAGGTCAGTTTGGGTTTGCTCAGGGATTTTATTTACCGCGCGCAAAATGATATAATGGATAAAGTCAGATTGCTGGGCACATTTTTTATTTTAGGCCAAAAGCAGAATTGGCTGGATGGCCAGGATTGTCGGCTGATTTTTGAAAAATATAAAGCTTGGGCAAAGACGATTGGCGAGGCGCCGCAGGAAAAAGAAATCACAAAAGTTAAAGCAGAGAAGCCGGCTAAAACAGTAGCGGCATTAGCAACGGGGGAATTTAATAAAAGAAAAATATATTTCAAACAGCGCCATTCGGCCATAATTGACGTTTTAGAAAAAAATAATTCCGGAATCGGATTTGGCGAGTTGATGAAGCTGTTAAAAAGTTTGTCTTTAGAAAAAATTTCACCGCGGACCGTCAGAAACGATCTTAAATGGCTGATTGAGCAGAAAGTTATAAAACAAAATGGTTGGGCCAAGCAAAGCCTGTATAAATTAGAAAAATAACTTTAAGGCAATTAAAAAAATACTAAGGCAACTAAAATTTCATTAAGGCAATTTAATTGCCTTAATGAAATGCCTTAAGGCAAAAGTATTGCCTTAATAAAATAATGAAAAAAAACGACAAAAAGATTAAAAAG
>CAZNNV010000063.1:1751-3673 GCA_964574515.1 uncultured Candidatus Saccharibacteria bacterium | reverse complement strand
GATTGGGGCGGTAGCTGGTTCTGGCACCCGTTTTTTACCCGTGACTAAAGCTATGCCGAAGGAAATGCTGCCTATTGTGGATAAACCGATTATTCAGTTAGTCGTGGAAGAATTGGTAGCTGGCGGCATTGAAGATATAATTTTAGTCACTAAATGGGATAAAAAGCCGCTGGAAGACCATTTTGACCATAACTGGGCTTTAGGCGAAGAGCTAAAAAAGGCCGGCAAAGATAAACTTTGGGAGGAAACGAAAAAAATATCGGAATTAGCCAATTTTATTTATGTGCGTCAAAAGGGTCCTTATGGCAATGGCACGCCTATTTTATCGGCTGCCAGCTTGGTTGACGATGAGCCATTTGTGTTTGTTTGGGGTGATGATTTGGTTAAATCCAAAGTTTCATTTACTAAACAAATGGTTGATGATTATGAAAAAAATGGCCATTTGATGATTGGCGTGCAGGAGGTTAAGCTTGAGGAAGTCGTCAGATATGGCATTGTTAAAACAAGGCCAGGCACCATGGAGATAGAGGATATTATTGAAAAGCCGTCAATTAAGGAAACGCCGTCCCGTTTGGCTGATTTTGGCCGGATGATTTTAAATCAGGAATTTATTGATATTTTAAAGAAAACAGCGCTGGGCAAAGGTAATGAGCTTTGGGTGGTTGATGCGATTAAAACTTATGTTAAAAATGGCGGTATTTTCTTAGCTAAGCCGGTTAAAGACGGCCGATGGCTGACCACCGGTGATCCGTCAAATTATCTTAAAGCTGTTTTAACTTATGCCCTGGATGATCCGGAACTCAAGGCGGATTTAAGCGGTTTTATTAAGGGGCGGTTTGTATAAGAGAAGCATATAAAAATGCCTTTAATTGATGAAAAAAAATTCTTGGAAATTTATGATGAAAATGTCGGTAAAATCTACCGATATATTTATTTTCGGCTTGATTCCGAAGAATTGGCGCAGGATTTGACCAGCGAGGTTTTCTTGAAATCATGGCAATATTTCAGTAATCCGGCTAGCGGTTCAAAGAAGATTTTTTTTAGGCAGCGGCACTGGGAAAATCCCCGGGCCTTTATTTATCAAGTGGCCAGAAACCTAATCGTTGATTTTTATCGCCAAAAGGATAAAAATCCCCTTTCTTTAGAGGAAATTAAGAGCAGTGGAGAAATGGTGGATAAAAAAGGCAATCCCGAAGAAAAGATCTCTAAGGAACTGGAAAAAGATTCAATAAAAAAGGCGCTTTTAGCCTTAAATCCCGATTATCAGGAAATCATTATTTGGCGTTATTTGGATGAGATGGAAATTAAAGAAATAGCCGAGATATTGAATAAATCAGAAGGAGCGACGCGGACGCTATTATCCAGGGCCTTAGGGCGGTTAAAGGAAATCTTGAATTAAAAATTTACGTCATCCGATGACGTAAATTTTTATCTGCTGGTGTCAATCGGGGTCATCTGGACCATTTATTGTAATACTTTTCGTTTTTGTCCGTCATCTTTAGTGATGGAGGAAAAAGATCTCGTTAGAAAAATAGTGCAATTAAAAGACATAAAACCCAATGATCAATGGGTTGTTTCTTGCCGTTCGCGTTTGGCATTCAGGATAGAGATGGAGCGTAAAAAAGCTTTATTGAATAAAGACTTTTTTGCTTTAGGAGAAATATTTTCTTTTTGGAAGGATTATAATCCTGGCCGGGCTTTTAAGGCAGTTTATGCAATAGCGATTGTTTTTGCCTTAATAGTTAGCGGCAGCGGTTTAACGGTTTTTGCCGCCATGAACAGCTTGCCAGGCAGTAATCTCTATCAGATTAAATTAGCCATAGAAAAGGCGCGGGTAATGATAGCGACTTCCGGGGATAATAAAGTGCAGCTGCAATCGGAAATGACCAACCGGCGCCTGGCCGAGCTAAAAAAGATAGTTG
>CAZNNV010000063.1:0-1741 GCA_964574515.1 uncultured Candidatus Saccharibacteria bacterium | reverse complement strand
CGTCGGGACCATCTGAACAGAAGAAAGGCAGGGTTGAACAGGCGGTCAGCCAGGTTCAGCAGCAATTAGCCGATTTTAAGGATCAATTGCCTAAATCAAATGACAATGAGACAGAGAAAATAGTCGCCACAGCCAAGATTTTGAACGAGAAGGCCGGTCAAGTGGAGAAGGCATTGGTTGAAGCGGGTAAGACCTTATCCGGTGAAGGGGGGCAAAATTTGAGCGATAAGATAAGCGAAGCGGTGGAAACAGCGGATAAAACCGGTATTGAGGCATTAGAGATTATTATTGCCCAGGAACAGCTGGATAATGCTAGCCGGGAAGAAATCGCGATTAAGGTTGGAGAGATAATAAGTGATATTAAAGAAAGATTAGCTTCTATTGAGGCAAAATTAGTTGCCTTAAACGCCTTTAAGGCAAGTTCTACTATTAGGGCGGTTTTAATTAAAGATCAGACAGACAAAGCATCAGAATTACTTGAACAAGCAGAGCAAAATATGGAAGAGGGAAAAATAGTGGCAGCCATAGAGAATATAAAAACAGCGAAAGAGATTATTCGGTCAACGGAAAGAATTGTTGAAATAAGCTTGGGATCGGTTATTGGATCGGATAGTTCGGGGGATAACGAGGCAGCCGCCAGCTCAACAACGGTAGTAAAATGACCTTATTTTAAAGGGGATTTATCCACAAAATCAGTTCATTTGACAATTTAGGCGTAAAAAAGCTATTATAGAGGCAGGTAAAACCCCTTACTTGATTGGGATATTAAGCGTGGATGCAGAGCTTAATTCTAATCAAGTAAGGGGTGAAAAACCATTAAAAGCCAAAAACTGCCTTTTGGCGGTTTGTTGTTTGGTATGAAATATGGGACCTCTTGTATAGTGTTTGTCAAAACGGAGAAACATTATGCGAGAGGTCTCAAGAGACGAAGAAAAGGTCGACAAATATTTTAGGTTTAAATTCCTCAGATATTTGCTTTTCGTCTTGTAATGGCTTTTTTACGAGAGAAAGATAAAAAATAATAAGTCGAAAATTCAGGAGGCCAGCAATTGAGGCCTTCTGAAATAAAACTTCGTTGATTAATTATTAATGTCGCGCTGCGCGCGATCACGCGAAGCGTGAAAAATTAATCGCGAGGTGAATCAAAATTAAAATGAGTAAAAAAATACAGAAAGTTATTTCTGTTACCACGAGCGTAGCGACTATTGCCTGGCTTTCAGGCATCGCGGCTTTAGTTCCAATGGCAGCAATGGCGACCACCATCAATGAAGGTGACACCATTAGAGTTGCCAATACTTATGATATCTATATTGCTAAATATGTCGGTTCAAAAAAGTTTAAACGGCTTATTTTGAATCCGGAAGTATTTAACAGTTATGGGCATTTAAGTTGGAGCGCAGTAAAGACCGTGACGCAAGCCGAAATGGATTCGTTCACGAATTCTGATTTGGTTCGCGCTTTAGGTGACACGAAAGTTTATAAATTAGTTCCGAATGGTGATATTGGTTCAAAGCAGTGGATGAATATGACTGCTGAGGCCTTCACCGCCGGCGGTTGGGATTGGGATTCTATCTATGTTATCAATAACGTAGACAGAGACAATTACACCACTGGCGCTGACATCACCAGCGGGACAAGCACTTCTCCTTCAACCAGCGCTTCAGCCGGCTCAGTATCGGTTGCTTTAGCTTCCGACACTCCTGCGGCTGGCATTGCGGTAGAAGGTGCGGCCCGGGTTCCC
>CAZNNV010000062.1:0-4669 GCA_964574515.1 uncultured Candidatus Saccharibacteria bacterium | reverse complement strand
AAATCCGGCCAAATGGGCGTGCCGGTATCGGACATCAATGGAGAAATTGTGGTAGGATTTGATCGGGATAAAATTATGAGTTTATTAAACATAAAAGAATAAATCAAAAAACATACTAACATGCGGGTGTATTAACAAATTTTTTGTTTAAATACCCAGGTGTTAAAATGTTAAAATGCTTATGAATAAAACTCTTATAATTATAATAATCATTGCCGTTTTGCTCGGCGGTTATTTTTGGTCGTTTTATAACGGCTTAGTTAAGCAAGACCAGGCCATTACCGCCCAGTGGGCACAAGTAGAAAATCAGTTTCAGCGCCGTTTTGATTTAATCCCGAATCTAGTTAATTCCGTTCAGGGCGCCATGTCCCAGGAACAAAAAGTGTTTGCCGATATTACCGACGCGCGCACTAAATATGCCGGCGCTCAAACTGTTAATGAAAAAGCCGGTGCTGCCACGGAAGTAGAAGGCGCTTTAGGGCGTTTATTGGTGGTGATGGAAAATTATCCACAATTGAAATCAATAGAAACTGTACAGACTCTAATGATTCAGCTGGAAGGCACGGAAAATCGCATCGCGGTAGAACGCGGTCGATTTAATGACGAAGTCAAAATATTTAATACTCGCGTGCAAACCTTGCCCGGCAAATGGATAGCGCCAATGTTCGGTTTTTCAGCCAAGGCTTATTTTGAAGCAGCTGAAGGAGCCGACACTGCGCCGGTGGTAGATTTAAACCAATAATCACTTAGCAGGTCTAGTCCGCTACTTGTTATTCCGGTAATGAAACAGGGAATGAAAAAACTTTTCATATTTTTTATTTTTTTTCCGTTTTTTTTAGGACAGGCGGTTTTTGCTTACACTTCGCCCGGTTCTCCCGCCGGCTTTGTTAATGATTATGCCGGCCTCTTGTCCGTCGAGCAAAAGCAGATACTGGAAACAAAGCTGGTTCAATTTGAAAAAGAGACAACTAATGAGATTTCGATTGTGACCATAAAAAATTTAGAGGGCGACACGATAGAAAATTTCGCGGAAGAATTATTCAAAGAATGGGGGATAGGCAAAGCCAAAAATGACAACGGCGTTTTATTGCTGGTGGCGCTGGATGATAAAAAAATGAGGATTGAAGTCGGTTATGGCCTGGAAGGCGCGCTGACTGACGCGCAATCATACTGGATTATCCAAAATGTTATACGGCCGGCATTCCAGCAAAATGATTATAATGCCGGCATCGCGCAAGCAGCTGATAAAATTATCGCCGCGACTCAAGGCGAATATGTCCCGTCAGAAACACAAAAGTCCAGCGCAAAAATTAATTTTAAAACCATTGAAGTTTTTGCTTTTTTGGGTTTTATGGCCTTCACCTGGTTGGCGGCTGTGCTGGCCCGTTCCAAATCCTGGTGGGCCGGCGGCGTAGTCGGTATTATTATCGGTATTGTTTTAATTTTTATTTTTACCTGGATTATTGGTTTGATTGCCACCCTGATTCTAACGCCGTTGGGTTTATTGTTTGATTATATTATTTCCAAGGCTTACCAAAACAGAAAATCACAAGGCGTCAAGAATTTTCCCTGGTGGATGGGCGGTTTTGGCGGAGGGCACGGCGGTTCATCCGGCAGTAGTTTTGGCGGTTTCGGCGGCGGCTCAAGCGGCGGCGGAGGATCAAGCGGAGGATGGTAAAAAATAACTTATATTATCTAATCGTAAAATTTATACCCTGAGCTTGCCTGTAGCGAGTTGGTCGAACTGTCGAAGGGTTTATAAAAAATTAGCCTTCGACTCGCTTCGCTCGCTCAGGCAATAAAATATGAAAATAGCCATTAATGGTTTTGGCAGGATCGGCCGGCAAACCGCTAGAATAATTTTAGACAAACACCCAAATTTAGAAATTGTCGCTATCAATGATTTAACCGACGCAACCACGCTGGCGCATCTGTTAAAATACGATTCAAATTACGGACGATACAGCCAAGAAGTGGCAGTAAAAAGCGGCATGCTTATCGTCGGTGATAAAACAATCAAAATTTTAGCTGAAAAAGAACCGCAAAAATTACCTTGTGGCGACTTGGGCATTGATGCGGTTCTGGAATGCACCGGCCTTTTCACAAAGATTGACGGCGCGCAAAAACATATTGATGCCGGAGCCAAGAAAGTGATAATTTCCGCGCCAACGGACAGCGATGAAATTCCGACTTATCTTTTAGGCGTCAACGCCGACAAATACCAGGGCGAAAATATTATTTCCATGGGCTCCTGCACGACTAATTGCCTAGCGCCAGTGGTGAAGATTTTAAACGATGCTTTGGGCATAGAAAAAGGATTTATGACCACCATCCATTCCTACACTAACGACCAGCGAATTCTAGATCTGCCGCATAAGGATTTGCGTCGCGCCCGCGCCGCCGCTTTAAATATTATTCCGACCTCTACCGGCGCCGCCAAAGCACTGGGTAAATGTGTACCGGAAGTTGCCGGCAAACTGGAGGGTATCGCTTTGCGCGTGCCGACACCGACAGTTTCTATAACGGATTTTGTCTGTGAAGTAAAAAACCCAACCAGCGTGGAAGCAATAAATAAATTATTCAGCGACGCCGAAGTAGGAGCTCTTAAGGGAATTTTGGCAACAACTGACGATTCATTGGTTTCGATGGATTTTAAAGGCAACACCCATTCCAGTATTGTGGATTTGCCACTGACGATGGTTAAAGATAATTTAATTAAAGTTGTTTCTTGGTATGACAATGAGTGGGGCTATGCGTGCAGATTGGCGGAAATGGGGGAATATATTTCAAAATAAATATGGGAAAATTAATAACCGGCAATCTAGACGAAAGAGTTGCCTTACATCCGGAAACAAGGGGTTGGTTCCTAGGTTGTTTTATGTCAAAATATCCGGATTTTTTAAGCAACGAAGTGGAAATGAAATGGGATAAGTTTAAAAAAGGTTTTAAGAAATCCGGACTGTTTACAAAAACCGCGACTAAAACTTTCACGATTCTCATCAGCGGAAAATTTATCATTAAATATCCCAAATTTAATCAAGAAGCCGTACTTTCAAAACAGGGTGATTTTGTTTTTTACGATGCAAGCCAAACTGACCACGAATCAGAAGCATTAGAAGACAGTCTTTTATTCACTATTAGATACCCTTCAAAACGAATATAAAAAACGTCAATAACAAAGCGTCAGATAGCATATAAAATAGTTTTTAATAAACAATATAATAAAATGAATGAAAGAAAAGAGCTTTTCTTAAGAATGCGGGCTTATATCGGACAAGCTGGCCAGCCGGGAACTAAATCGTTCGAATTGCGTAAAGACGACCGGAAAAATTTGGATAAAATTATAAGTAATCTTCTTGAGAAACCAACGTTTCAGCCGGTTGATTTGGGTATCCTTTTTATTTGCTTATATATGCTTCATGATATTAACCCGGCTGATTATTTAACCCAATCTCAAAGAAATGTCTTTATCAAAAAAGTGTCAAACACGAAACCGGTCGATTTAGATAATCAAATAACCCAAATCAGAACTTTAAAATATTGCCTTGGCATTAATAAAGCCGAGGAGCTGGATGCCTTTGGCTCAGTTTTGCCGGTATTTAATTTTCTTAACGAATTTAACTGGGAAACGCTGATAAGAATTGACGGCTATTTTGAAATTATTAATTTTTTTGGCCTAAAACATCCTTCCGAAATCAATCAATCAAGAATTGACGAATTAACCAAAGCAACGACAAGCAGGCATTTTTTTGAACACGGTTTAAATAATGTGCCGGTCTATGTTGATGATTCTTCGCGCGCAAAGAATCAAAATGAAAGTTACCACTGCCTTTTTTTTAAAGAATAAATCGTCCAAATAAACATAAAAACAACAATAATAAAATGCCGAGCAGCCGAATAACATTCAGCTGCTTTTTTATTTATAAGATTAGGTAAAATAATAGAAAATAACTATAAATCATTAAATTACGCAAATCATTGACATAAAGATATATTATATGTAATATATAATATCTATTAGATTGTTCTTAAAAAGGAGGTGAATAAGGATTAGGCAGAATCCGGCTAATATTAGTCGGAAAAATCAAAGGAAAAGAGGAGAAGTAGAATGAAAAAGTTATTAACGATTGTTTTTTTTATGGTATTGGCTATGGCGCCGATGACGGGCTCAGCGTACATTATAAACGATCTGACAAACGACGCCATCGGAACGAGAACATTTGAATCCTACGGAATCAATGTCTACAATCTTACCCCCGGTGTAAACAGCGGGGCAATCGCCTTTGATTTGTTTACCAACTACCCCGCTAGTGGTCTCCTAGTGGGAACATGGAATACCCAGCCGGCTGATTTTTTCCTAACGGAGACGTATTATGGAAATCAATACCTCTGGGGAATTCCCTTAGTGGCACACGATGGACTATCGGCGGGAACCATGTATGCTGTCAATTCGATCCTGACGTCAGACAGCTTCGAACCCGCGGGAGGAGGATACCTTTATAATCACGACGTCCCTGTACGGATTGGGACCGTTGGTAATAACTATGGCTACGCCTCTTTTGGGGGTGGTTCGATCACCTGGAACCCCACCGGCGGAACTTCTCCAGATTGGAGAATCCGGGTTACCACGGGCATCTATGAAGATGACCCCAACGGATCATTTTCTTAT
>CAZNNV010000061.1:1851-4695 GCA_964574515.1 uncultured Candidatus Saccharibacteria bacterium | reverse complement strand
AATCCCGGCTGGAAACTCCGCGCCAAATCCGGATCTTTTTCAATTTATTTCTGATCTTTTTTCAAAGTTGTGGCGCCAATCGCCCGCAGCTCACCCCGCGCCAAAGCCGGCTTTAATAAATTAGACGCGTCAATTGAACCTTCGGCCGCGCCAGCGCCGACAATAGTATGCAATTCATCAATAAATAAAATATATTTGCCAGCCGAACGGTCAACCTCTTTTAACACCGCTTTTATCCGATCTTCAAATTCACCGCGGAATTTAGTGCCGGCCACCAATGCCCCCAAATCTAAACCAATTAATTCTTTTTCTTTCAAAGATTCCGGCACATCGCCGGCAATAATCCGCTGGGCTAAACCTTCAACAATCGCGGTCTTGCCTACACCGGCTTCGCCAATTAACACCGGATTATTTTTCGTCCGGCGGGAAAGTACCTGCATGACACGCCGGATTTCCTCATCGCGGCCAATCACTGGGTCTAATTTTTCGCCCCGGGCTAAAGCCGTTAGATTGCGCGCATATTTTTCCAGTACCTGATATTTGCTTTCCGGTTCCGGATCGGTCACGTGCTGGCTGCCGCGCACTTCTTCCAAAACATTCAAAACAGCTTGTTTATCAACGCCATAATTTCGGAAAATTTCCTTAGCGTGGCCGCCGGCTTCTATCACCGCCAGCAACAGATGTTCAACCGAAACATATTCATCGCCTAAATTTTTTGCCTCTTTGCTGGCGCTATTAATCGCCCGGCCTAAATCCTGGCTCAACATAACTTGCCCGAAAGGAATTTCACCCAAAATCCGAGGCAGGCGAGTTATTTCTTTTTCTAATTCCGTTTCTAAAAACGGCAAATTACCCCCGAGCCGCTCCAAAATTGTTTTTACTAAACCGCCTTCCTGTAAAACCAAAGCCAGCGCTAAATGCAGCACGTCTATTTGCGTTTGGCCACGCTCACTGGCAAAATTATGCGCATCTTTCAACGCCTCCTGAGCTTTAATTGTAAATTTATCTATTTGCATGAATTATTTTTTCTTATAATTTTCAATCGCCACCCTTAACGCCCGCACCGCCAAATCGGCGCAGTGCGTTTTCACCGGCGGCAATGATCCGAGAGCCGCCGCCACATCGGAAAACTTAATTTTCAACGCCTCGGCGAAGGTTTTGCCCTTGGCTAATTCCGTGACCATTGACGAAGTAGCAATCGCCGCCACACAACCAAGTGTTTCAAATTTGATATCTTTTATAATACTCTCCCCATCCTTATTTTCTTTCACTTTGAGATATATCCGCATCAAATCGCCGCAAACCGGGTTGCCAACTTCGCCCACGGCGTCGGGATTACTCATCTGACCCATATTGCTAGGTGACTTAAAATGTTTAATAACTTTATCCGTGTACATTGTTTTATTAATTTAATTTATAAACATAATTAATCATCTTCAGACAACCTCTTATAAAAAGAATACTTAGCATCGTCCATATCCCTCAAGAACGCTAAGGCATCTAAAAATTTATGAATTCCAAACATAGGCCCTTTAAATGTTTTACCTTCTTCATATATAGCTCGAACTTCTTCAACCGGCATATTATTTATTAGAACAACTGTCATTTTCACTTCTTCTTTTAATTTCGCCCAATTAGCCGCCAAATTACTTGGTATTCTTTTCTCATAATTACTTACACTTTTTTCATCTAGGTCCGCTAAACGATAAAAAAGACGCGTCTCTAAAAGGTCCTCTTTTTTAATCTCTTTGTTTTCTATCTTTTCCCCAGAGTTATTATTAAACATCAATTATAATTTATTTTAAATTAGCTCCAAATTCGCAATAATTAACAACCAAAATCATCCGGTAATTTACCGCGCTCCACCGGGCTATTACCTAAATTACCACTAATATTTCTCAACTTTTCAATTATCGGCGGCAAAACATCTAAAACCTGATTAATTTCCGCTTCCGTGGTAAAACGCCCTAGAGTGAACCGCACGGAACTGTGTGCTTCTAAATCATTAAGGCCGATGGCCTTTAACACGTGCGATGGCTTAAGCGATTTAGCAGCGCAGGCCGAGCCTGTTGAAGCAGCAATGCCTTCCATGTCCAACGCTATTATTATCGCTTCGCCTTCAGCGCCTTCAAAACGAAAATTGGCGTTATTGGGTAAGCGGTTTTCACGGCTGCCGTTTAGAAATGACCCGGAAATTTTATCGAGTACGCCGTCAATTAATTTATTTCTCAATTTCTCTAAATTTTTTCCGCTCTGAGCGGAAACTTTTTCTATGGCCGCGCCTAAACCGACGATGCCCGGCGTATTATGAGTGCCGGAACGTAATTTAAATTCCTGCTCGCCGCCATCCATAAAAGGCATGAGTGGCATGCCGCTCCGTACATAAAGAGCGCCTGCGCCTTTCGGCCCGTAAATTTTATGTGCCGATAAAGTCATCAAATCCACACCGAGTTTTTGCACATCGCAATCTAGATAATTAATCGCCTGGGCCGCGTCCGTATGGAAATATATTTTATGCTCCCGATCAGCATTCAACTTTTTTAATAATTTACCGATTTCCGCAATCGGCTGCACGCTGCCGGTTTCATTATTAGCGTACATTATGGAAATTAAAACCGTGTTCGGCTTAATGTTTTTCTCCAATTCTGCTAATTCTATCCGTCCGTCGCGGTTCACCGGCAAAAAAGTCGCTTCAACCCGGCCATTTTTTACTAATTTTTCCGTTGACGCTAAAACACAATCATGCTCAATTTGACTGGTGATAATATGAGGTTTTTGGCCAGCCGGCGCCAGCGATTGGTTTTCGCCGATGCTTTTGATTACCGTATTATTGCCTTCGGTCGC